>JAKQBV010000453.1 GCA_029573925.1 bacterium | reverse complement strand
GCATCTGCTCCAAGTCCTCGATTCTGTTGGAAGGGCAGAGGCCGGCCTCATACGATTTTTGGAGAAGCGCGCGACGGCCTTCTTTCACCGCGTCCTCTCGAGTCAACGCCGCAAGCCGTTTCATTATCTCGTTTTTCGCATAGTCGGTCGAGACGCATTCTAGCCACTCGACCCTCGGCGACGCGGCTTCGTCCGTTATGATTTCCAAATGCTCGAACCTGCCCGGCACATGGCACATCCCCACTTCTTTTTTATTTATAATGGCGGACTTGAACGCGTTGCCGGTTGCCACGCTCATTTTGTACGCGTAGTCGAGCACGGTGGCGGACTCCGGAAGCACCAGCGCGCTGCCGTCAGAGGCGAACACGAAATTTTTCTTTTCTCTGAACAGGCGCAGATACCTGTCTATCTGTTTTTCCGCGTCCTCGCCCTCCGCAAGGCCGGACTGCTCGCCGATCATTCTCTGGAGGTCTTTGACGCGCTCTTCGAGGAATCCCGGATCGCGCAGAGAGCTTCCGGCGGCCAGAAGCGACACCACGCCCCGGCTGTTGGTCAGTCTCATTTCTTCTGTGAGGATGTTTATCGAGATTGCCGCGCCGCCGGGGCCTACCACTATGGTTTCTATCGAGCGTTTGAGGTCGCCGGAAGGGTGGTGCATCGTGTCGATGAACCCGTGCACCACTCCGCGCAATTCGGAGTCCCTAGAGAACGGGCTGAAGATTTTGTGGACGACGCCCAGAGCGCGGTAGGCGTCCGGGGTTTCTGTTGTGATGATTTCCAGATGGCCGGTTTTCAGGAGACTTTGAGGTTTTGCGGCGTCGGAAGCCAGCCTGCCGATGAAGTAGGGTGTATGCGGGACGCGCTCGAGCGCGTATTCCAAGCCGATGTCGTCGAGCGCGGCGCGAAGCTCGGTTTCGGCTGCCTCGAAGACAGCGTTTTCCTCCGGGGCCAGTTTTTCCATCATAAGCCCGGCGTCCTCGAATTCATCCGGTTCGAGATACATGAAGGCGGTTTCCCGCATCTCCTCCATCGCCTCGCGCATGCCGAGTCTTTCGGCCATGAGGATGAATATCATCTGCGTTTCGACGCAGTTTTTAATCTGCTTGTATGCGGGCAACGCGTGTAGCGTGCTCATGTTGTGGAGCCTGTCGGCCATCTTAATGAGCGCCACCCGGATATCCTTTGCCACCGCCATAAAGATGCGCATGTAGTAGGCGTCGTCCTCGCTGAAAGTCTCCGGCAACTCGTATTTTTTCAGTTTTGAGACGCCCTCGACGAGTTGCGCCACAGTGTCGCCGAAGATGGCGCGAAGTTGCAACTTGTGGATGTTGGGGTCTTCAATGGTGTCGTGAAGAATGCCCGCTGCGACGGTCTCGCTATCCATGCGCCATTCGACCAACTGCGCGGCCACCGCCAGAGGATGAACGATGGCCGGCTCGCCGGACATGCGCAGGAAATCGAACCGCCTGTTGCTTTCGAGGGTGAATTCATACGCCTTGCGGATAGTCTCGAGACCGTCGTACTCCATGTACTGTCCGGCTTTGATGAGAATGCCGTCAAGGCTGTCCTTGAAAGCTACGGGCATGGACCCTCCGGCGCCGCGCGCGGCGTTTATGTTATTCTAGCGCAAAAGCGCCTATGCCGGATTCTTCTGGTGAAAAATCCGGAGAATCGAATAGCCCGCATTGTTCGCCTATGCGGGTTTTTTTAATCGCTGAGCGGACTTGCCGTCGAAGCTGCTAATAATGATTGCGCCAATATATAGATATATTTATTCTTGAATGAAGATGCGGAGTTTGATAGTATTCCTGAGAAGCGGCCGGGCGGAAGTCAACGCGGGCCGCGGAGGACGACGCATGGAAAAGACGGACGCGCTTATTCTTGCGGGCGGCACGCTTAGCGAAGACCTGAAGAAATATAGTTCGGGGCATGACAATCGTGCCATGCTCAAAATCGGCGACAAGCGAATGATTGAGTACGTCGTCGACGCGCTACGCGGGACTCCGGAGATAGGCGAGATCGTCGTGGTGGGGTTGAAGCAGCCGCTGGAAGAAGTTCTCGGCGACAGGGTGGATGCCGTTCTGGAGGCGAAGCCCGGAATGCTCGACAACCTGAAAATGGGCGTGGAGAGGTTTAAAAATAAAAAGAGAATGTTAGTGGCCACATGCGATATACCGCTGGTGAAGCCGGAGATGATCGAAGGGTTTCTTCGGGCTTGCAAAAATGAGCAGGCTGATTTATACTACCCGTTAGTAGAGAAGAAACTTAACGATCAAAAATTTCCTGAGACTAAGCGGACGTATTTCCGCTTAAAGGAGGGCGTTTTCACCGGCGGCAATGTGTTTTTGCTCAATCCGGCGGCATTGCTTGAAAACTGGGGATACATAGACAGGATACTTGCGGCTCGCAAGAAACCGTGGAAGATAGTGGGGATGCTGGGGTTCGGATTCATTGTGGGCTTCCTGTTGCATAGACTTTCAATCCCGGTTATCGAGCGAAAAGTAGAGCGCATAACGGGCTGTAAAGGCAAACCCGTAATGTCGCAATACCCGGAGATAGGAGTGGACGTTGACAAAGAGAGCGATTACCTGCTGGTGAAAAAAGTCCTTGAGTGAGAAGTCGCGGAGATAAGACAAAGCGGCAACGGAAGGGCGGCGACCGATTAGAAACCGCGCGTTGCGGGCGCGGAGAAGGCCGCCAACTCATCAAGGGGTGATACCAGATGGAAATCACGGAAGTTCGCATTCGCAGGCATCGCTCGGAGGATGGAAAGCTCAAAGCTTTCGCGTCGGTGGTCTTCGACGGGTCGTTCGTGGTTCACGACATGAAGATCATCGAGGGCGTGAGAGGGCTGTTCGTGGCGATGCCGAGCAGGAAAAGGCCGGACGGATCCCACGAGGATATCGCCCATCCGGTGTGCAGGGACTTCAGGCAGAAGGTGCAGAACGCGCTTATCGATAAGTACCGGCAAGAAGAGTGCGACGCGCCCGAAGCCCTGTCCGAGCAGCGGGTTCAAGTCTGAAAAAGGCTCCGCCCCGCCAACCGAAAATCTCTCGCCTTCGCCCGGAACCTCTCCGGACGGATTGATTATCGCCGACGCGACATTATAATTAAACGCGCTTTGGGGCGTAGCCAAGCGGCAAGGCACCGGGCTTTGGTCCCGGCATCGTAGGTTCGAATCCTGCCGCCCCAGTGTACACGGGCGCGCGGAGCCTGTTTGCTCCGCGATCCCGCCCGGCGATTGCCCGGAGGCAAAAATTTGTCAAGCGGAAACGATATGACGAGCATGCACGGAACCACCGTCGTCGCGGTGCGGCGGGACGGAAAAGTGGCTTTCGCCGCCGACGGCCAAGTGTCAATCGGCAACCAGATTATCAAGACGAAAGCGAAGAAAGTGCGCAGGATGGCGAACGGGGAAGTCATCGCCGGTTTCGCCGGCTCGGTGGCCGACGCTCTGACCCTCTTCGAGCGCTTCGACGCCATGCTCGAAAAATATCAGTCCAACCTGCCCCGCGCGGCTATGGAGTTCGCCCGCGAGTGGCGCACGGACAAATACCTCCGAAGGCTCGAAGCCATGCTTCTGGTGGCGGACAGAACACACCTTCTCTTCCTGTCCGGCAACGGTGAAGTCATCGAGCCGGACGACGACGTCGCCTCCATAGGCTCCGGCGGCGCTCCCGCGCTGGCCGCAGCCCGCGCGCTCCTCAAGCACACATCGCTGTCCGCCGAAGAGATAGCCCGCGAGGCGCTCATGGCCGCTTCCGAAATCTGCGTTTTCACTAACGACAACATAACAATCGAGACCCTTTCATGAAAATCGAAAAACAAGACGAATCGGCCGCTACCCCGGAAATGCCGGTGTTGGCTAGCCGGGACATATCCGGCCCGGACCTTACACCCTCTCAGATAGTGGATTATTTGGACCGCTACATAATCGGCCAGAAACAAGCCAAAAGAGTGGTGGCCATTGCGCTTCGCAACCGCGCACGGCGCGCCCGAGTCGAAGGCGAACTCCGCGAGGAGATCATACCGAAAAATATCCTTATGATAGGCCCCACAGGCGTCGGCAAGACGGAGATAGCCCGCCGCCTTTCCTCC
>JAKQBV010000452.1 GCA_029573925.1 bacterium | reverse complement strand
GCTCAACATGCCGCGAATCGGCTACACCGCCACAGACGACGTTCATTTCTTTGAGCAAGTCGATGAACTGATGGATCTGGCCCGCGAAAGCCTCGACACCAAGCGCAAGGTGCTCGAACATTTCACAGACCAAACGCTTTATCCTTACTCGAAGTTCTATCTTGCCAATGTCAAAAGCGTCAGAGGCGCGTACTGGGCGAATCACTTTTCAACCATCGGCCTCATCGGCATGCACGAATGCTGCCTGAACTATCTCGGCAAGGGAATAGACACCCCTGAAGGCCGCGAGTTCGCTCTCAGAGTTCTCGACCACATGCGCGACCGCGTTAAAGACTATCAGTTGAACAGCAAAGAGGAAGTCAGCTACAACCTCGAAGCCACTCCCGGCGAAGGCACATCTTACAGGCTCGCCCGGCTCGACAGGAAGAGCTTTCCGAAAATCATCGCATCGGGCAAGGAGCAGCCTTTCTATACCAACTCCTCCCAGCTTCCGGTGGACGCCACGAACGACATATTCGCCGCGCTCACCCATCAGGACGAGCTTCAGGCGAAGTACACCGGCGGGACCGTCCTGCACGGTTTCATCGGCGAAAGCATCGAGGACCCGATGGTGTGCAAGAAGCTGGTGCGCAAGATTGCTGAGAACTTCAGACTGCCATATTTTTCCATTTCGCCGACATTCACCATCTGTCCGAAACACGGATATATATCCGGGGCGCATCATACGTGCCCCTATGACGATGACGAGGAGGAGACGGCGGCAAACGCCTGAACTCCGTCGATTAGTTCCGGCGAGAAGCGCCGCATCGCGGCGAACGCCCGCCGAAATCTATGAAAGGAATATAAAACAATGGCATCATGCAAAGAACAAACTGAAGTGTACGCCCGGGTGGTCGGATATTTTCGCCCGGTGAAACACTGGAACGTCGGAAAGCGAGAAGAGTTCAACAACCGAGTTGTGTACGAAACGGCTTCGTTCGACTCTGAGATAACTCGCTCCATGGCGGTGGAAAATGAATTCGTTGCCGATAAAATGGTTTCAGGGAACTTCGCTAATTGACTATCCCGGACGCGTCGCGTCCATAGTCTTTGTCGGCGGCTGCAACTTCAGATGCAGATTCTGTTACAACAGGGACCTGATATCAGCCGACACTGTTCCTGACGTTGACGCCGAAGAGATCCTTCGCGAGCTTAAACTCAGGCGCGGGTTTATTGATGGCGTGGTGATTACGGGCGGCGAGCCGACTCTCAACCACGGAATAATTGATTTCCTTTGCGCGGTTAAGCGCATCGGCGTTGATGTCAAAATCGACACCAACGGCAGCAACCCTGAAACGTTGGAATGGATTATAGAGGAGCGGCTGGCTGAATATGTCGCGATGGACTATAAGGCTCCGCTCAGAAAACTGGACTCTGTCATAGACGCAAAAGGAATGGCGGAACGGGTTCACGCTTCCGCCATGTTGCTGATTCACCGGGCAACCTGCCGATATGAGTTCCGAACCACCGTACATCCTTCTCTGCACGACCCTTTTGACATCGATGAGATGGCTGAAGAGATTCACGGAGCGGCGGCATACCACCTCCAGCAGTTCCACCCGGTGGATTCTCTCGACTCGTCTCTGCTCAGAGTCCCTGCGTACGGCCCGGATTTTTTCAGGGCCGTCGCCCACAGGATTTCCGATAGATTCCCCGTATTCTCCATCCGCAATCTTCCCGACTTTCAGATGAACGAACCGCCCGCACCCGACACCAAGACGGAATCAGCCCCAAAGTTTATAAATCACAGCGCAGACCGATAAACCAGAATCCGTCATTAGGATTCGGGATAAAAAAACGGCTCCCCGTCAGGAGAGTCGTTTTGATGGTTTCGCGATTGGAAGCGCTATCTCAATGGCACTGAGCGCAATAATCTTTCTTGTGGCAGAGCATGCAGAGAGCGTTTTTAGCTTTGGCCGCCGGACCGTGCGACGACATAAAGTCTTCATCGTGGTCGGCGGGTTTAATATCTGAATGGCAATTCTCGCAGTCTGCTGTTTTGTGACAGACTGCGCAGCGTTTGTATTGTTTGTTCGCAAGATCGCCATGGTTGGAAGCGATATCGTCGGCGTGCGGGTACGCTCCGCCGCCGTGGCAGGTGTCGCAGCACGACTTTGCGTGGCAGCCTACGCATCTGGCTTTGTTAGCGCGCGCTTCCGGGCCGTGCTTCATTTTGAAGTTGGCCTTCTTGTGGTCGGCAGGTTTGGATTTCTTGTGGCAGTCGTCGCAGAACTTCTGGTCGTGACAGAACGAGCATTGTGTGGACTTCTCGGCGGCTTCCTTGCCGTGCGTCTTCAGATAGTCCTTCGGATGCGGGATCAGCGAATGACACGCCTTGCACTTCTTTCCTTCTATGTTGTGGCAGGCGTTGCAAAACTCCACATTGCCGGCGGCGTCCGCTTTATGGTTTTTGACATAGTTCTTGGCCGAGTGAGAAGCGGGCGGTTTCTTCGCGTGACATTTGTCGCAGAAGTCGCTCTTGTGGCACTTGGTGCACTCGGAGGGATTCTTTCGAAGAATCGGCCCGTGGTTCTTCAGGACTTCCTCCGGATGAGGCAGCGCGTATCCGTGACAGTTCTGGCAGAGCGGAGAAAACTTCATATTGCCGTGGCAGGCGATACATGACGCCTCTTCTTTTTTCGCCTGTTGCGTGTGGTTCGTTCTCCAGTCCGCTCTATCATGATACTTGAATTTCTTTGAATCCCTGACGTGGCATTTCTGACAGAACTCCGTGGCGTGGCAGTTGCCGCAGGATTCCTTGAGGGCTTTTGACTTGTCTTTTGACAGCCTCTTGATCGAAGTCTGATGGCTGACGCCCCAAGTGCTGTCGTGGTATCTGTATATTTTTTTCTGGTGACAGGTTATGCAGAAGCTGTGCGTGTGGCAGTCGCGGCATTTCTGATTTTCTTTTTTGGCGACCATCGGGTGAGTATAGCTCCAGCCCTTGGCATGGTCGTCAACCATCGTCTTGTGGCACTCGCCATTGTTGCAGTAATCCACAGTGTGGCAGGCCGAGCAAGACGCGTTTGTGCGCTGTCCGGGTTTGTCCACGTTGAAGAATTTTCCGTGCTCGTCCCACTTGTTCGTGTTCTTGTCGTGCGCCCATTTAGCCTGATGGCATTCGTTGCATGAATCGTAATGGTCGTGGCAGGTCAGACAACTCTTCGGGTCCGCCTTATATTCATTGATGTGGCGCGCCACCATGCCGGGCTTATGCGGCGCGGCGGAAACGTGGCACGCGTAACAATATCTGCTCTCGCAATTAGCCGGGTCTATCGACTCAAGCCCCTCGATGTGGGAATCTATCCATTCCTGCGTAAAGTGCGCGCCGATTTGCGGTGTCGGAACCTCGCAGGATTCGGGGTCCGCTTTCGGCTTCTGTTTGCAGCCGGTCCCCGCGAAAATTACCAGCGCCGCAAGCGCGCAGACCGCCAGTTCTTTCATTCTCATAGGTTTTCGCATATCTCTCATGCTTCCTTGTTTAGGTTTTTGCTTCGTGAAACCTTGAACGAGCTCCAGTTGTTCTGTAAAGTAAGGAAAGGAGACTGACCATGCCTAGCGAACAGGGAATCGTGATTAGCACAAGCTCGCGGAAAGCCGTGGTCAGAACGGTAAGGAATGAAGCCTGCGCCGGTTGCGGCGGACAGAGCATGTGCTCGGCGATGGGCGGCGGCAAGATA
Organism: bacterium; assembly: GCA_029573925.1. Lineage (GTDB taxonomy): Bacteria > UBP15 > UBA6099 > UBA6099 > UBA6099 > UBA6099. The sequence goes on along the minus strand of JAKQBV010000452.1, from coordinate 3,650 downwards.
AATTTCGTCGAGGCCGTCAACAAAGCAGGAGCCTCCAAAGGCGACCGTGTTCTGCTTGAAATCTCCGACTCCGCTTTCATGACAGGCTCTTTCCTGATTTTCTTCGTTCCCATCGTGGGGTTGGTAGCCGGCGTTTTTTTAGGGAGCCACTTCGGCAAAATTTACGGTTGGGACCATAACGCCGCCGCTCTTGTTTTCGGGCTTGGCGTTTTCGCCGTCTTTATGTCGGCGATGGTTCTGGTCGGCAACCGCACAGCTTCTAAAAACCCCGCTTACACTCCGACTATAGTCAGCGTGCTGACGCGCGCTAAAGACATGGACTCTGCGGCCATTAACATCGCAGGCGATTCAATCTGCCATTCCTCCTGATCCGGGTTCAAGGTTTTCAAGTTTCAGAGCGAACGCCCGTATTCTCCGGGTTTCGCAAAAAAAGCTTATGTATATGCGGCTATTGTCGCCGCAGATGCATCCGAATTTAAGAAACTTCGATCAAATCCCTGCTATAGCAAAGAACGCCGCATTGCAGACAGCGGTCCGCCTCGTAAAGAGCCACGTCTTCAGCTAGGCCGAGAGCGCATTCCTGAAAATCCTTGTTTCTGATATCCGGCTCGACTTCGGGCATCGACACTCTGGCTTTGTATGTTACGCCGGTGACGGATGGCAGGCAACTTTCCGGGATGTTCTTAATAAGAGCTTCGGGCGGAGCCTTCAACTCAGCTTCCGGATCGAAGAAGAGATGGATGGCTCTCGCGGCGCGTCTTCCGTCTCCGATGGCGGACACCACAGTAAGCGGGCCGTTGTAACAGTCGCCGCCGGTGAAAACGAACGGAGCTTTTGTCTGAAGAGTGCCGGGGTCGGCTACTATTGAGTTCCATCGGGTCTTTTCCACCTTGCCCTTCAATTCCGGGTCTGATTCGAGGAAACTGACATCCGGAGCCTGCCCGATCGCCGCGATTATGTTGTCCACTTTGATGACCTGCTCGGAGCCTTCGATCGGGACAGGGCTTCTGCGTCCGCTGGCATCCGGTTCTCCGAGCTTCATCTTGAGACATTCAATGCCGACCAGTTCGCCTTTTTCATCCGTGACGACTTTCGTGGGAGCGACGAGGAAATGGAACTTCACTCCTTCGTGAATCGCTTCTTCGACTTCGTAAGGCTCTGCGGGCATCTCGGCGCGCGTCCTTCTGTACACCACCATCACTTCTTCGACGCCCATTCTGACCGCCGTTCTCGCGCAGTCCATCGCGGTGTTTCCGCCGCCGATTACCGCCACCCGTTTGCCGAGCTTCATCTTTTCGCCGACGTGCATCGTCTCAAGGAATTTTATTCCGTGAATAACGCCCTTGGCGTCTTCGTTCTCAACTCTCATCGGCGAGCTTTTCCATGCGCCGATCCCTATGAACACGGCGTCGAACCCTTGATCGGTCAGGTCTTTTATGGTGAAGTCTCTGCCGAACTTGACGTTCAGTTTGACGTCCACTCCCAAATCAAGGATGTGCTGGATTTCCTTGTCGAGAATCTTTTGTTTGGGCAGTCTGTATTCGGGGATGCCGTATCTAATCATGCCGCCGAGTTCGGGCATCATGTCGAATATAGTCGCGCTGTGGCCTAGCCTGCGCAGATAATACGCGCATGTCAGGCCGGCCGGGCCGCCGCCGACGATGGCGACTTTTTTGCCGCTTTCCGGGTTCCTGTCCACAGGATAGAATCCCGCGTTCATTTCTAGGTCGGCCGCGTAACGTTTCAGGTGGTTAATCGCCACCGGCTCGTCCGCGTCCTTTCTGCGGCACTGGTACTCGCAGGGATGCGGGCACACCCTGCCCACGCTCAACGGCAACGGGTTGCGCTCTTTTATCGTCTGGATTGCTTCTTTATATCTCTTGTGTTTGATGTGGTTGATATATTGCGGAATGTCAATCTGGGCGGGGCATGTCTGCCTGCACGGCGCTAGACAGTCGGAAATTTTGTTGAAGCTCAAAAGCCTTTCAGTCATAGACTGCAATTCGAGAACGTGTTTGGGGCATAGAGCCACGCAAGCGCCGCAGCCGGTGCATACGACCGGGTCGATTACCGGCAGGCCTTCCGCGCCCATTTTAATCGCGCCGAACGGACAGTTCTTCGCGCAAGTTCCGAGGCCAATACAGCATCTGTCGCAGTTGCGAGCGCCCTCCCACATGGCCACCGCCGAGCGGCAGTCCTGAATTCCCTGATATTCATACAACTTGTCTATTCTGTAGCCTGCGCGGCATTTCAGGATTGAGACTTGCCGCTCTTTAGCTTTGACTTCCATGCCCATGACTTTGGCCACGGCGGCGGCTGAAGCCGCTCCGCCCGCGACACAGACATCCACGCCTGCTTTGCCCTTGACGACCGCTTCGGCGGCTGCGGAACAACCGGCAAAGCCGCACCCGCCGCAATTCGCGCCGAGCATGGCCCCTTCCACTTCCGCTATGCGCGGGTCTTCATATACGTAGAATATTTTCGACGCCGCGCTCAGCAATACCGCCGAGGCAAGCCCCAATCCCAGCATTACGGCCGTCGCCGTCAACACCGCGCGAATCTCTTCAGGACCCATTTTTTATCTCCTAAGTATGCTTTGCTTGCGCCGCCTCAGCCGCGGCGACCATCGAATAAACCGCCGTCTCACACCATTCCGAGGAATCCCATGAATGAAAGAGCTATCAGCCCCGCCGTCACAAGTCCGATGGCAGTGCCCGAAAACGCCTTCGGTATCGGCGCGATCTCAAACCTCTCCCGAATGCCCGCAAAAAGGACTAAAGCCAATCCGTATCCGACCGCCGACGCGAACGAGAAAACAATTGATTTAATAAGATCATATTCGTTGTCAATAATTATGACGCACGCGCCTAAAACCGCGCAGTTTGTGGTTATAAGGGGAAGAAAGATGCCGAGAGCTTTATAAAGCGGCGGCAGCGCCTTTTTCATAAACATTTCCACGAACTGAACCAGAGCCGCTATTACGAGAATGAACGCTATCGTCCTCAGATATTGCAAATTGAACGGGACAAGCAGGTATTGCCATGTCAGCCAAGACATCACAGCCGCAAGCACCATAACGAAGACAACCGCGAAAGCCATCCCCATGGCTGTGTCGACCTTCTTGGAAACTCCGAGGAACGGGCAGTTGCCCAAGAACTTTGCGAGCAGGATATTATTGACAAATATCGCTCCGATTATCATTAAGATATATTCGCTCATGTCCGACCTCTTAAATTATTTTTTGCCCACAAGGCTCATAAGCCCGAGAATCACTCCGAGGCAAACGAACGCGCCGGGAGCTTTGATCATGAATTCGAAAGGCATATAGGACGCCGGCATAACGGCATGTCCAAACACCGTGCCCACGCCGAACAACTCTCTCAACGCGCCGAGAAATGTCAGCGCGATTGTGAATCCGATTCCTATGCCGAGACCGTCGGCGAACGAATAAAGAACTCCGTTTTTCGCAGCGAAAGCTTCCGCTCTTCCAAGTATGATGCAGTTGACCATTATGAGCGGAATGAATATGTCGAGGATTTGATAAAATGGGAACACATAAGCCTTCATCATCATTTCAACTATCACGACGAACGAAGCGATGACGAGGATATAAGCGGCGATGCGAACCTTGCTCGGTATGACTTTCCTCA
>JAKQBV010000447.1 GCA_029573925.1 bacterium | reverse complement strand
GACCTGCGAGTCAAAGAACCTCTCGACCTGCTAAAGATCGACCCGAAACAGCATTTCACAAAACCCCCTTCAAGATATTCCGAAGCATCGCTGGTGCGCGAGCTTGAAGAGAGGGGCATCGGGCGTCCAAGCACTTACGTGCCAATCATCGAGACGCTGAAAAAACGCGACTATGCCCGCCTCGAAAAGAAATCTTTCAAACCCACCAAATGGGGCGTCATAGTCTGCAAGCTCCTCAAAGAGAACTTCGCTGACATCGTCGATTACGGGTTCACCGCGCGGATGGAAGACGAACTGGATAAAGTCGAAAGCGGAAAAATGGACTGGACCAAACTCATCGGCGAATTTTACGGCCCGTTCAGCAAAGACATCGTCAAGGCCTCCAAGAGCATGAAGTTCGAGGAGAAGGTGGAAGACAAATGCCCCGAATGCGGCTCGGACCTCGCCGTTAAGACGGGCCGCTACGGAGTGTTCATCGGATGCTCCAAATACCCCGAATGCACATACAAGCGGCCATACGGAGAGCCGGAAGCGAAGGCAGACGCCGGCTCTGCGGCGCAGACTCCCGCAGTCGAGGACAAATGCGAGAAATGCGGCTCGCCCATGGTGGTTCGCACAGGAAGGTACGGCAAGTTCATCGCCTGCTCCGGATACCCGGCCTGCAAAAACATAAGGAAAAACGTCAGCACAGTCAAATGCCCGCGCGAGGGATGCGACGGCAAGATAGTGCAGCGCCGATCCCGAAACAAACGCTCGTTCTACGGCTGTTCGAAATATCCGGAATGCGACTTCGTCACATGGTCCAAACCCGTCGAGGGAAAAGCCTGCCGAATGCGGCGGCCTTCTCGTCCACGCCAAATCAGCCGGCGAAAACATCGGCAAATGCATAAATGAAAAATGCGCCGCCACCGTCTCCCTCGATGAACGGGACTCCTCTGAAGAGTGATTCGCGTTCGCTCGAAAAACAAGCGGGAAAAACCAATAGAAAAATTTTCGTCTTTGGCGATTGGGGGAAAAACCTTTGGAAAGGGTTCTTTCCCCAATCGCCTTTTCCTAAATTTTTCGCATTATGTGGAAGTATGATTCCGGCGCGCCGTCAGCTTGCGGCTTCTTCAATGCTGCCGTACACTTTTATGCGCTTGTCCAGATTTACCAGTTTTATCATTCCGGCAATGTTTTTAGGAACGTCCACCAAAGAGAACTCCATTCCGGATGCGTCCGCGGATTTCCACAGTTTGGTTATCGTCCCCAGCCCCATGCTGTCTATGTGGCTGACATCCGACATTACGACCGCTATCTTGTCCGCCAGCTTCTTCTCGATGGTCGCCGCCGCCGCTCTGCTGAAATCCTTGTATGTGTTGTAATCAAGTTCGCCGCTCAGCCTTATCACGGAGACATTGTTTATCTTTTCATTTTTGATATCCATTTGCCCGCTCCTGTTTTTTTTTGAGCGACACGATTATATCACAAATTCCGCCGCAAGCGCCATTTCCGTCCCGATGCCCGGCCGGGGCGTTTCTGCGCGCTATCTCTTTTCCATTTGTTTCGTTGACGATAGTGTGGCGAATTTGTATTGCGCTTTGCTATAATTGCCAGACGCGGCGTCGCGCCGCGCGGAGCGCGCTGTGAAAAAGAAAAACCTCAAAACTGAAACCGGCAGAATTTCCGAGCTGATAAACGCCGGCGAGCTTGCCGGCATAGAGCGGGAACTGGGCGACTGCGTTCGCGAACTCGAACAGATGAAAAAAGCGCTGGAGAAAAACGGCGACTCCCCGCAACCGGAGAATCCCTACGTCCGTTCGGAATAATCAGTCGCAGCCATCCGGCTTGCTTCTCGCCTCCGCTGTTTCTCATGCGCCGAAAACTATCGACACGAATCCTAACCTGATACCATGATAAAGGCTATCTCTCCCGGGAGTGTGATACAGTTGTATCAAACGAGAGAGAAAGGAGAGATAGCGATGAAGAAGTACATCGGTGCTGATGTACACACAAAGAATACCATGTATTGCGTGAAAGATGAAGAGGGCAACATAGTTGACATGCAAAGGCTGCC
>JAKQBV010000442.1 GCA_029573925.1 bacterium | reverse complement strand
TTTTTCTCGGCTATGTAGGCTAGGGTGGCGGCCTCGGCGGCTTTGGTTTTTTCTGCGGCGGCGGCCTTTCTCTCCGCTTCGGCTTCCGCTTCTCTTCGGTCAGCGTTCGAGTTGGCTTCGACTACTTTAGCGGTGTTCTCCCCTTTAATGGCTTCGGCGTTGGCAGTGGCAACGTTAACTCGCATCTGCTGTTGCGCGTTCGCTTCGCCAGTTTTGCCATCCCTTTCGGCATTGGCAATATTAACTCGCATCTGCTGTTGCGCGTTCGCTTCACCGGTTTTGCCATCTCTTTCCGCATTGGCAATATTAACGCGCATCTGCTGTTGCGCGTTCGCTTCGCCGGTCAGACCGTCTTTTTCGGCGTTGGCGATATTAACTCGCATCTGTTGTTGCGCGTTCGCTTCGCCTGTTTTTCCGTCTCTTTCCTGCTGAGCCACTTCCACCTTGGCTTTGTTTATGGCCTCGGCAGCAGCTTTTTTTCCTAACGCCTCTATGTATCCCGATTCGTCGGAGATATCTGTGATGTTTACGTTGATTAACTTGAGACCGAGCTTCTCTAGCTCCGTTTCGACATTTTTCATAACTTCTTCTTCGAACTTTTCACGTTTCGCATTAATCTCTTCAATACTCATCGTTGCTATAGTCGCGCGGAGTTGCCCGAAAATAATGTCTTTGGCGTTCTCCTCAATTTGCTCCCTGCTCATACTGAGGAGACGTTCGGCGGCTACAGTCATGACCGATGGGTTGGTGGAAATCCCTATGGTGAATCGAGATGGGACATCCACCCTTATATTCTGATTCGACAGCGCGTTTTTCAATCCGATGTCGATTGTCATCGGGGTGAGATCAAGATATTCGCAAGCCTGAAAAAGCGGCCAGACGAACGCTGCGCCACCATGTATGCACTTCGATGTTTGACCCTTCGCCACTTTCCCATAAACGACCATGATCTGGTCCGACGGACATCGCCGGTACCTTGTCATCGCGGCGAGCAAAGTCGCGAAAAGCACAACTGCCACTACAACAAGACCGATTAGCATGTACATTTAATTGTCCCCCGCCAATATCTTTATTTGATTCTCTCAATCACTAAAGTTTGATCCCCGATCGCCTCTATTACTTTTATCTGTTCTCCTTTATTTAGCCTGTCTCCCTTTGTCGCCGCATCAAGCTCTACCAGCCTTCCCTGTAGGACAATATTAATCTTCCCTCTTCCACTCATATTTTCGGGCACTGCTATTGTTACAGAACCTTCTACGCCGATGGCGTTTTTTAGCGACAGTGTTCCGCTGCTTTTCATAGAAGAAAGGCCTTTCATCAGCAACATCACCAGCGCTACGGTTACAAATCCGCAAACACCGGCGATAATTACCGTGAGCGACTTCGACAAGCCTTTCTCCAAGCAGGCCAAACCAAACCAAGAGAAACCGAGAAAAAACGCCACCATGTTTCTGATGGTGAAAAAACCAAGAAATAAATCGCTATGCGTGTCGCTGCCCGGATCTACATCCCCAGAGTCGATATCGTCGCCCCCTGCGAAAGTGAATATGAGCTGGATCAAGAAGAACACCGAGAATACGACAGCGACAGCCCAAAATACCTTCTCAAAAGAGCTTAGCGCACCCCACCATGCTTCCATTTTTTCACCTTCACAACTAAGGATTTCATCTAACATTATCCAGAAACTTGATAATTGTCAATAATGCGTATATCATTCGCCTCGAATATCAAGATTAATCAGCAACCCATTCTCGCCACTGGTTGTCTTATATTCGCGACTATAATCTACTATACCATATCAGGCTGTCTTGTTGTTAATCGTCTGTCGCTCTTTGGGGTATCAAAAAAAAGTTGCTGTCCCTAAATAGTAACAGCCGGAGTTTATATACGTTGGCAGAATGATGCAAGACCGAGACTTTTTAACAGTTATCATTGTCGCTGTATGGTTATTTGGTGATTCGAGGCGAGAGAAATTAGGGGAAAATGGGTTCCCGCTTTCGAGGCTGTAAAAAATAGATCAAGAATTAGCGGGTGGCATGCATAAACTTGTTTATGCATGTGTGATTTCAACAAGCGCAAACCAAGTTTTTGAGGGCTACCAATCCTTATTGATCAGTAGGGGCGCGGTTTCCGCGCCCGCGATAGCGTCCACATTTCGGGCGGGGCAACCCCGCCCCTACCGCAAAATGCGCCTTGCGTTTCGTGTTTCATCCACTCTGAACAATCACGCCCGAATTATACCTGTTTCAAATTGGTTTTATCCATCGCACACCCACAACATGGTTGTGGGCGCCACCCGGCACAATGGATAAAATCAAATAATACTTCGTATATAACGACGGATTCGAGTTCAAAAGGTTTTCCCAATCGCGAGGTCGAAACTATTCAGCGAGATATTTTTGAAAATTTTACAGTTTTCCGACGTCAGTCCGGGTCAACGGCGTCGCCGAGGAGCGCGCGGGAAAATTCCGAGGCGTTGAACGGCAGCAGGTCTTCCATCTTTTCTCCGACGCCGACGAACATTATCGGCATCCGCCATTCCTTGAGAATGGAGAAGACGACGCCGCCGCGCGCGGTGCCATCCATCTTGGTGAGCACGAGCGCGTCTATGGGGACGGCCTGTCCGAACTGCTGTACCTGATTGTACGAGTTTCTTCCGATAGTCGAGTCGAGGACTAGCCACGCTCTGAAGTTCTCGACTCCGGCTTTCTCCACCGCCACGCGATGGATTTTCTGGAGTTCCCGCATCAGGTTGGACTGCGTGTGGAGACGGCCGGCGGTGTCTGCGATAAGAAGGTCTGCGCCACGCGCGCGCGCTGCTTGAACCGCGTCGTACATGACCGCCGAGGGGTCCGCGCCTTCTCTCTGCCTGATTATCGGCACGTCCGCCCGCTTGGCCCATATCTCAAGCTGTTCGGACGCCGCCGCCCGGAACGTGTCGCACGCCGCAAGCATCACCTTGCGCCCTTCGGCTTTAT
>JAKQBV010000436.1 GCA_029573925.1 bacterium | reverse complement strand
TTTTTCTCTTCTTCAAGCAGAATGCGCTCTTTGAAGTCCACGATGAAGCTGAACTGCTTGATGAGGATGCGGGCGGCTTCGCTTAGAGCTTCCGCCGGAGACACCGTGCCGTCGGTCTCTATCTCGATGACAAGCTTGTCGTGGTCTGTGCGCTGGCCGACGCGGGCCGGCTCGACGAAGAACTTCGTCTTGATCACGGGGGAGAAGACGGTGTCGATGTGCAACACTCCGCGTTCCTTGGGTATTTCAGGGTTTTCCAGATGCCACTCGGTCGGGACGTACCCTCTCCCGCGCATGACACCGATTTTCATTTTGATAGTCTTGTTGGTGGTCACCGTGCAAAGGCGATAGTCTTTGTCGACGATTGTCACCCTGTCATCGGTCTGGATGTCGCCGGCCTTGATTTCGCAAGGGCCTTTTTTCTCGATGACGAGCTCAACTAGCTCTTCGGACTCGACGCCGACGCGAAGCCCCTTGAAATTGATAAGGATGTCGGTGACGTCTTCGACCACGCCGTCGATGGATGAGAACTCGTGCAGGACGCCGTCTATTTTAATATAGACGATGCCGGAGCCTGTGATGGAGGAGATAAGAATCCTCCGCAGCGAGTTGCCCAGCGTCGCGCCGAAGCCCCTGATTAACGGCTGGATGTTGTATTTTCCGTAAAGCGCGTTGCCGCCGTCAAGCGGCTTCTCCTCTACGATTCTGATGTTCGGTCTCTCGAAAGCTTTCATTAAGCCTCCCTAAATTATCGAGAATAAAACTCTACGATGAGGTGTTCCTCGAACGGGATTTCAAGTTTGTCGCCCGCCGGCAACTCCAACACCGTTCCTTTAAGCTCGATCGGGCTTGTCTGCAGCCAGCTCGGTATGCGCGCGCGTTGCGCCGCGGCGTCCGCCGAGTCCCTTATTCCCTGTATCTTCTTCGACTGTTCCTTCACTTCCACCACGTCGTTTGCGCGGACGAGGTAAGACGGGATATCGACCAGCTTCCCGTTGACCTTAATATGCCTGTGTCGGACGAGCTGCCGCGCGAAGCCTCTTGAGCTTGCGAAGCCGAGTCTGTACACCACGTTGTCCAATCTGCGTTCGAGAGCTTGGAACAGAGCCTCGCCGGTGATGCCTCTCTGGGCTGCGGCCATTTCGAAGTATCTCCGGAACTGCACTTCGGACACGCCGTACATTCTGCGGGCGCGCTGCTTTTCCTTCAACTGCTTGCCATATTCCGACATGTTGCGCTCTCTTCGGGAGAAACGCCCCAGATGCCCGGGCGGATACGATCTTCTTTTGAATCCGCACTTGTCTTCTATTTGGCAGCGCTCGCCTTTGAGATAGAGCTTCATCCCGGCCGAGCGGCACTGTTTGCATTGAGCTTCTTTGTCCTTCGCCATCTTGAATCCTCTTTCTCCCTTTCAGGATATGTCAAACCCTTCTGCGTTTTTTCGGCCTGCATCCGTTGTGCGGGATGGGGGTGACGTCTCTAATGAGCCTGATGTTGAAGCCTTGGGCTTGGAACGACCTTATGGCCGATTCCCTTCCGCCGCCCGGCCCCTTAACCATGATGTCCACCGTTCTCATCCCCATAGCGCCGACTTCCTTGCCGACGTTTTCAGCGGCAAGCTGCGCGGCGTACGGAGTGCCTTTTCTAGAGCCTTTGAAGCCCACCGCGCCCGCGCTCGAAGTCGACAGCGCGTTTCCGCGCATGTCCGTAACGGTGATTATGGTGTTGTTGAAAGTCGATTTGATATGCACGACTCCCTCTGTCACCGTAATCTTTTTTCTGGTCTTTGTTTTGCCTTTCTTAGCCATTCGAGAATCCTTCCCTTAATAAGCTGTCAGCCTTTTTTGCCCGGCTTGCCTTTTTTGAGTCCCACCGGCCGTTTGCGGCCCTTTTTCGTTCTCGCGTTGGTTCTGGTCCGCTGTCCGCGAACTGGCAGGTTGGTTCTGTGCCTAAGCCCGCGGTAGGAGCCGATCTCGATGAGCCTCTTGACGTTGTTCTGCAACTCGCGCCGAACTTCGCCCTCGACTTTGTACTTCGTCTCTATTTCCCGCCTCAACCTCGAGATCATGTCCTCGGACAGATCCTTGACTTTGATGTCGGGATCTATCCTTGCGTCCTCAAGGATCTTCATCGCAGTCGTGTCGCCTATGCCATGGATATATGTAAGCGAGACTCTGACTTTTTTGTTTCCCGGGATATCAACTCCCGCAATGCGCGCCATATCGCCCTCCCGCGATCAGGTTCTGTTTTCAGCCCTGCCGCTGTTTGTGTTTCGGATTGTCGCAGATCACCCTTAGCACTCCGTGCCTCTTGATGATCTTGCAGT
>JAKQBV010000397.1 GCA_029573925.1 bacterium | reverse complement strand
GAAGATTTCGCCGGCGGCGGTGTTGATGATTTCGGGCGCGCCCATCCCGCCGTATTCCGGGTTCGCGGGCAGCGCTCCCCAGCCGTTCTGCACGTACAACTGGTACGCTTCCTTGAAGCAGTCCGGGGTTGTCACTTGGCTGGTTTCTTTGTTGTACTTCGCGCCTTCCTGATCCGACGTCTCGTTCATCGGAGCGACTTTCTCGACGGAAAGCTTTCTGGCCTGTTCGACCATGTCCAGCAGCATCTCAGGATCGAAACCTCTTTCCTGAAACACGGGCAGGCTGCACAAATCGTTCAGGTCTAGGTACTCGTTCAGGCAGAACCTGATGTCCCTGATGTCAACGCGGTAATCTGGCATAACTCCTCCTCTTTATACTTGAAGTATTTGATTTGAACTCCTTCTCCACGGTGGCCGGGAGGGCGGTCGGCGCGCGGCTTGTTGATTTTTTCACAAGCCTCGCTCTAAAAAAAACGCCTCCCCTTTCCCAGCGCACGTTAGACTATATTCATATTCGCGCGGCGTGTCAATGAAAATATCCTATTAATGCGGTCTTGCGGAGAGGCGCGCGCAGGGGTCAGAATCGGGCGTCCATCATCTCGGCAACGCCTATCGCGTTCTCCACTTTCATCCTCCGTCCTCCGACCGCCTCGATGTGCCCGTTGAACACTCCCGCCGGCTGGAAATAGTTTATTCCGGCCCCCGGTATGACGAACTTCTCATGCTTGTCGTGCAAGGGCGTGAAAACGACGTCCGCCCGCCCGCTTTCATCTGATATCCGCCACGGTTTCATGCGCCGTTTCGGGTCCATCTCGAACTTCGCCGCGCCCAAGAACAAAATCGCGTTTTGCGTCCAAACGCAGTTTTCGTTGTTCGCCGATTTGTTGTCTGCGGTTTCGTGGTCGCCGATGTTCAGCCCGGCGATGCCGCCTTCGGGGTCTCTAAAAGCGAAAGTGGCCCACCGCCACACTGTGCGGCGGGGGAAAACGGACTTGTGCTCGTCCATTATGGCGATGTCCCGCTCCGGGTCGAGTTCGATTTTCTGTCCGCCTATCCTTACGCGGCCTCCGGCGGGCATCGCCGCCTTGTGGGTGTATATGAAGCATCCCTCGTCGCGCAGCGGGAAACACGCCGTCAACGGTTGCGTCTCGGCAAAATCCTCCCGGACGCATATCTCCATCTCCGTCGAGGGCGTCCGCGCGTTTCCGTCTATGGCCACCGATATCTCGTGGATTCCCTTGTCGAGCGCGCCTTTCGCCTCCACCTTGAACCCGCGCGCGCGGCATTCGCTGACGCCGCCGTATGCCGAGCGTCCGAGGCGCGCGGAGCGGCCGGGCGCGCTTTTCATCCACCTGAACATCTTGCCCGTCTCAAGGTTCACCGCGTACACGTTCGCCGAGCCTAGATACTTCGCGTCCTGCAGAAAGACGGTGAACATCCAGCCGGGGGCCGTGATAACGAAACCGAGCCACTCCTTGAGGCGCGCCTCTCGGAGCGGGCGGAAAGCGAGAGGCCCGCCGGGCCGCGCGTCGCTCAGGTTCATCCGCCTTACGGGCGCGTCGAAAAAACCGAAGTTCATTTTTCCGCCGCTCACTATAGAGGCGGGCGCTTTCTCCAGCTTCCTGTCCATCTCCGTCAACTCCCTCCGTCTCCGAAATCATAATCCGGCTCAGCCGCTCCGTCTCGAATCGCGGCAAATATTTTCATGCGGCGAGGCGCGGGAAGAATGCCGGGCGGCAGGTGGCCGCAAGGCTCGATGTGCGGCTACTTAATCTTGGTTCGTGGGAGTCATTTCGACTGTGAAACCCGACTCGCCGGAGGCGCGGGCCTCCACTTCCAGTTGTCCGTCGTCTTTTGCGGTTATGTAAACAGACACCCGATTTTGCCCGGCGCGGAGGTTTTCGACGGCGACGAATCCGACTCCCAGAGGCAGGCTGGGAGACAGCGCCGCCCGTTTGGAGCGATGGTCGTATCTGAACCCGGTCAAATAATACAATACGGCCTCAGCGTTGATGGCCGTCTCCCATGGGCGGAGCACGTTCGGATGCGTCGTGTAATCCATCCACCTGTTGTTGGCTCCGTAGGCCTCGGCGAACTCTCCGGTCTTGCTCATGGAGCCGTTGAAGAGGCTGTCGAAGGCGAGGTCCGCCTGCGGCGTCAGCCCGAGCGCTTTGAGGTTGTAAAGCAGGTAGCCGGGCAGCATGCCTGTGAAAGTGGAAACGCGGGAGCTTGTCTTTACGCCGCCTGTTTTGTTCATTAGTTTTTTTGCCGCCGCAAGCGCGTTGCGCCGCAGCTTCTCGTCGGACGGCGCGCCGTATCCCATCCACAGCGCGTTGAAGTTTATGTCGCCGAAAGGAGAATCAGCGGGGGAGAGAGAGTCCTTTTTGACGAACGGGACGTAATAGCCTTCGGTGTCGTTCCAGTAGTGGGCGTCCGTGAGGGCGCGGCAGAGCGCGGCGCGGTCGGCGAACGTTCGCGCGTCATCGTCGTAACCGAGCGCGGTCGCCATCTCCGACATAGCCTCCGCCGCCGCGACATGCCAGAAATTCGTGTCCACAGAGTAAAAATCGCTCATCGGCGCGCCTGTCTGCATCATAACATAGACCTGATACGTCTCGTCCCCGTGGAAGGGCAGGCGGCATTCCGCCTCGAACTGCGAGGTCAGGTTGCGCCGCATGAATCCGTAGTGGCCGCGAATGTAATCGTCGTCCGCCGCTCCGGCGCGCCACACGTTGTATATATGCAAAATCAATATGTTCGGGTCGTCGCCCTGTTGAGGCCGGATCGAATCCCAGTCGAATTCGTCCGGGGCCGCAGACAGGTCGAGGTTTGCCGGATACCTGTTTCTGAAACCGACGAGTCGGGAAGCCCGGTCGTAGAACGATGCGGCGGCGCGCGCTTCCTCGAACTTGCCCGCCAGCAGAAAGAGCCTTATCGGGCTGTAGGCGTCCCTGCACCACGCCCCGGAGTACCTCGACATCACCGCCACCGCCCCGTTGGCGGCGGACTGCTGCGTCTTCAGCATGACCAGAGTGTTCTCGAAGAAAGCCGCCAGCCGCTCATCCGACGACTTCACATACAGAGCGCCCTCCAGCCACTCGGCCCATTCCTCTCGAACCCGCTCAAGAAGCAGTTCGGGGTCATCCGCGACAGATGGAGCGGTAGCGACCTCCAGCGAGAACGCCGCGACAGTCGTCGCTCCGGTCCTGCCTCCGGGGGGGATGTCGCCGAGAGCGCGCCGCAGCGCCCCTGCCGCCGCCTCGCCCGCGCCGTCCGCAAACGAGACCGTCATCGCCCTGCCGTCGTAGACGAACCGCAACGCGGCTCCTTCAGCGCGCGAATCGCCGCCCCCCGCGCCAGCGCGGACAGTCAGAGCGACGTCCTGCGCCGTTTCCTTGCCGACGTTTTCAATCTCCGCAAGCCTTACTATCGCCGGGACTCCCGGCGGCGCGAACACGACCGTCCGCAACACAAGCCCGCCGAAATCTTCCTCGACCACCGCTATGTTAGTCCTCCGGACGCGGTACAGGCGACTCGACCGTGGCGCGAGCGCAACTCCCTCCGCCTCAAGCGCGTGGGACACCGGACCGAACCACTTTTCGCCCGTCTCGTAGTCCGGCCCTATCATGTTCGATGTGGCGTTTTGCGGCATGTCCAGCCCTATGAGAGCGAACGCCATCCCGTTGCCGACGCCCAGAGCGCCCCGGCGGGTCTTCGGCGGAATTCCGGCCTCATAATCGAACTCCTGTCCGAGCGAAGAAGCGTCCGCAAGCCAAGGATGCCTCTCTATTAAACCCTTCGGTTCCTCCCCCGCCAACGCTGCCGCCGCCGCGAACGCGAGCGTCGCTGCAAACAGTATTTTTATATAAAGTTTCATTGAATCCTCCGAGATTTGCCTGATATTCTGTGGCTGCGTAAAATTTCTTCAATTTAATCGGCTTAATGAAACTGCAATTTCTGAATTCGATAATAGTTTTAGCCGGCTGTCCTGTGCTTATCGAAGCGGCCTAGAACACTCGAAATATGTCATTATCAAAATCTTTATTCGTGTTTCGGTATTCCGTCAAGCCGCTTGTTCAGCGGGGCAGGGCGGAAAGGAACTGAACGGCGATATCGCCGACGCGGTTCTCGTGGCCGATGAAAAAATGGTCGGCTCCAGCGATTATTTCAAATTTGTCCGAGCCGGGTTTAATGTGTTTTTTCAAAGATGACGGGCCGCAATATCCGTCGTCGGCTCCGGCGACGATGAGAAGGGGTTTTGTGTTTCCGCTCAGGAAATCGAACGAGCCGAGAGAGGTGGGGGGGGCGACGCCGACGAGGGCGGAGACGCGGTCGTCGCCGAGAGCGGCCTTAAGGGCGACCATCGCGCCGAAGGAGTATCCGGCCACGAATATGGCCCCGACGGAGGAGTCGGCGGCGAGCAGGTCGATAGCGCGGGAGACATCGTCCATCTCAGCGTCGCCGCCGCCGTACGCGCCGCCGCTGCGCCCGACGCCCCGGAAGTTGAACCTCAGAGTGGTGTAATCCGCGTCCGACAGCGCCGCTTCG
>JAKQBV010000630.1 GCA_029573925.1 bacterium | reverse complement strand
CGCGGCGGTGTTCGAGCTTGAAGTCGTGGGCGGCGCGGCGGCGAGGGTGGGCGAGGTTGCCTACCTTAAGATAACGATGGAACAGGGGACGGACCCGGCCGTCGGCGCGCAGTGCTCGCTGAGCGCGGACCCGGCGATGATAGAGTTTTTGCCCGACCGCAACCTGTACGCCGCCGACGCTCTTTTCAGCATGGTCGAGAAATTCAAGGTGTCGCCCGAAACGGGCACGGTGGTTTTTCACGCGCGCGCGAACGAGCCTCCCGGCGGCAGGGTTGTTTTTCTCAAAGCTCCGTTCAGGATGAAAAGGCCGGGGGCGACGTTCGTGAGTTTCTCTTCGACCGCTTTGTTCGGGGAGGAGGAGAAACGCGCTTCGAACCCCGGATACGTCAGGCTGTTGGGATACGAAGGGGAGAGCGCTGACCCGTTGTTGTACGCGACGCTGGCGGGCGACAACGCGCTGCTGCGGACGGGCGCGCGGGAGAGCCTGTTCGAGACGGCCGCAGCCGGGCCGCGAGGCTCCTCGCTCGATCAGGAGCTTGCCCTTATGGATATGGGCATGCGCGCTCTAGACAAAGCCCAAGACGAAAAATCAGCGGACGTCGTCATCGGGTTCAGCAAGAGGCAGGTCCGAATCGGCGTCAACCAGTGGACCCGGCTGGACATCGTGATAGACAAGTTCCCGGAATACGAAACCATGACCGGAATCGAGGTGACGATAAAATACGACCCCAGATATCTCATGCTGACTGACAGGCTGGGAAGGGAGACGACGTCCGTCGAAGTGCTCGAGCCGCTGGACGACATGACGCGCGCGCAGTTGCTCAAGATGATGGAGGAGATGGGACAAGCAGCTCCGCCGGACGCTAGCGCGGACACTCTCCGCTCGATAATAGACGGCGCGCGCAGGTGGGACTACCGCAGCATCTTCAGTTTGCCTTTCTCAAACAGGGTGGACAAGGCGAAGGGCGAGATCAAGCTGGCCCTTCTGGCCAACCTGACGGCGGCGGCGGGAGAGACGAAGGCTCCTATGACGGTGGCCACCCTCCTGTTTAAAGGTCTCCGCTCAGGACAGAATATCCCCGTAGAGATGATAGACGCGATGGTCCCGGTTAGCAAAGGAACCCAGCACGTCCGCAACGCCTTGATCACCATAGACTCCTCTCAGAAGGGGTGCGACGAGTCCCTTCCTCCGTCGCTCTGTTCTGGCACTTTCAAGATAACCGGCAACATGCAGTTGACGCTCGACAGGGCGAGCATAGACAGGAAGTCGCTGGTCGGCTCCAGCAAAGAAGACCACACAACGGTGGACACCAAGGTCGAAAAGCTGAACCTTCAGCAGGCGTGGAACGTCTATCTCGACGGCAGCTTCAGAAACGGTATGACGGTGAACGGGAACATGAGCGACAGCCCCGGCCAGCCGGAACAGCATCTGGATGTCGAAGTGGCAAGCAAGTACGGAACTGTCAGGTTCGGAGACTTCTACACAAATTTCGAGAGCGGAACGATGGTAAGCATGGACCGGCAGAAGATAAACGGCATGCAATTCGACTACAAGTCCGGGGGAGTGGAGTTCGCGGCGCTGCTCGCCGAATCCAGATCCAGCACGAAGTTCTCCGCTCTCCCCGACGGCCAGAATATCACAGGCCCGTACAAATTCAACGCGGGAATGATAATCCCCGGAACCATCCACATATTCAAATCGGACGGAACCGAGATTGCGGCATCGCAGTACACCGTCAACTACAGGACGGGGGAGATATACTTCGTCGATCCGGTTCCGTCCGGCGAAAAACGCTCGATAAGCTATGAAGAGACGTCGTTCCTGTTCTCTACCGGGAACCTGCGGGCATACAGGCTGTCGTATAAAAAGACGGATGCGGCCGGAAGGAACGATAAATTTAAAGTGGGGGCGGTGTACCGCGTCGCTTCCGCGCCCAAAAGCACCTCGGTCATCCTCGACGGCGAGGAGCTTGTGGACGTCTCTCACAGCTCCGTCGAGCAGGTCCCCTGCCCATACAACACGAGCAAAACCTGCGCCGTGGTGAACCTGACACAAGCCTATATTCTGAAAGGATCGGTGACTGTCTCGCATGGCGGCAACACCTATAATCCGAGCGTTAGCGGCGGGCCTGTATATGCGGGACATCGAAGCTACCTTCACGGCAGGTTCCATGTCGAAAGGGGCGTAACCGGAAGCGGCATATACGGTCAGATATCAATAAAATACTCATACTTCAATCCCGAACAGATATCCTCTCAAGGATACATGGTGTACAGGATCCCTGACAACGGGTTCGACACGGCAGACAGTTCGACGATGGGAACGTACTGGTCGTGGCCGTCGAACGCGTTCCCCGGCAGCGAGACCGTCCTGCTGTCCGACACCGACTCATACGAGGAAAAGTGGGACGATGTGGCAATCTGCAACGGGCTGACTCAAGCGGTGAGGGGGGGCGGAACGACCATCGTTAGGTCGGACGACACGACGTTTTGCCCGGGCGACTATGACAAGACGCTAGACAACATGTCCGTATTCTATCAATTCTACGACGCCGGAACCGATTCGTTCCTCAAGTTTTCAAACTGGGTGAACCTGCCGAATACCGACCCCAGATACAAGGATTACAGATACCTTAAAATAAGATATTTCACAACGCCGATGGAGTCGTCGGTTGGGTCGGAGTTCGAAAAGACGGCTCTGGGTTTGACGGCGTCGGCCAACCTCGGCAGGCGTCTGACCGTCGAGGGAGAATACGCGCTCACCAACTCAGACCTCGCGGCCTCCTACGGCTCCGGAGAGGAGACGGTGACGATAGACGCCGACTCGTACACGCTCGGCGGCAAGGAAACGGGAAGCCTTTGCGTTTACGACGGAACGAACGCGGCAGACAGGACGCTGACGTGCAACTTGCCGAACGGCAATATCGTAGGCTCTGTCAAAGTGATGGTTCGCCACTGCGAGCGCGTGGACGCCAACCCCATCAACTCCTGCCTATGCGACCAAGAGGGATTGGACCCCGGAAATGACTGCTACGACCCGCTGACGGGAACCAACAAGATAAAATATCAGGCCGAGACGTTCGAGATAAGCAGGCTTTACGTGAGGGAGGAACGGGCGGACGGAAGGGTAGTCCTTGTCCGTCGCGCCGTCGGGCTTCTCCCCGGCGGTTTCACTTACGACCTTGGCTTCGCCGACAGCGGACACTACTTCCCCCGCAAGTTCGACCAACTCGAAGTTAGCTATATCTACAACCGCGTGCTAGGATCGATCGTCGAGGGAAGCAAACACAGCCTGAGAGCGAATTACAATGGAAAACTGGTCAAAGTCAGCCTGACCAAAGGCTTCACCGACCCGTTCTTCGACACCAGCGTGGGCGGCTCGAAATCGGCTCTGGCGAACACCGACTCGACTTTGTTGACATTGAACACAACAGTGAAGAAATGGCAGTTGACTTTCACCAGAAACGAAACTGAAACAGGCAGCATAAACGCGAGCACTCTAGAACCGTCATCATTAAGCTCGTCCGTGACGAAAGGCGTGGACGCCTCATTCACCGGACGAAAACACATAAGGGGCTTTACGATAAAGACCAGCATCGTGGACAGGATGAACGCAAGCTCGATGGGCACGGCCTCGGAGACCGTGGCGGAAACCACTGAGAACTCGACGTCGGTGGCGATGACGAACAGCTTCATGAAAGACCTTCTGGCGATAACTTCGGGATTAAGCCTGCTGGACAAGAAGAATGCGGGCAAAAGCGATCTCGACACCAGCGCGCTGGGAAAGTCGCTGAACATAAACTTCAAGCCGCGCAGAAACATCGGGTTGATTCTGGACTTCAAGGACAACCGCACAAGGTCTGAGCAGGCGTCCGTCAAGGACGTGGTGGGCCGAACGAACAACTACACGCTCAACTACAGGCCTCTGGAACTAATGGACATCAACGCCACTCTGGCAAGAAGCGCTTCCGGAAGCGCCGGCAAGACCACCGTTCAGGAAACATCGAACTACAACTTCAAAGTTCTAAAGGATTGGCGAAGGTTCAGCGGGGTAAATCTGACATTCAGCAAAACCCGCACTCCGTCTGAAACCTACTCAAGCTCCAGCGACTCCCGAAACCTAACTATGAATATCCGCCTCCCGTGGAAAATGGCTATGATTCCGACTTTCACGAGAAACGTGTCAGGATCGGGGACAGGATGGAACAAGTCCGACACCCGGAACCTTCGCCTCACATACGCGCCGACAAAAGGAAAAATCAAGAGCGCAAGCTGGATAAACAACAACCAGAGCAGCGAACGTCCGGCTACGACGACATCCGCCGAAACCAAAACCAGAACGGCCACGGACACGCTGGCGATGACGGTGGCCCCGTCGTCAAAGGGGACGGTAGCGGTGAGCTACAACAGGACGCCCGCCAGTTTTAACCATAAGTTCTCGATGACCGGGAACTACTTGTGGCGCAACAACATAAACGTCGGCTTCAATATGAGCCAAGACCACAAAGGCGGAACCATTCCGTCTCGCACCACGTCTCTTGGCTTGAACACGTCGTACCAGCTCAACGCCTTGACCAGTTTCAGCCTCACTTTCAAAAGGGACTTGGTGAAGAGCGAAACGCCTGGGACAAAATCAACGACAAACCTGAGAGCGACGCTGAATACTAGGTTCGATTGACCGGGGACCGCTAGGATTGACATCGAGATTAGAGCGGATAAGGCGGCCGCGCGGGAGGACGCAAAATGACTCTAGCAGGAGAAAAAATAAACAAGCAGCTTCTCAAGCTCGCGGACAGGCCGCGTCCGGACTGGTCCAGAGAAAGCCTGCTTTTGCTGAACGGCGAATGGGAATATCGCGAGGACGGACTGGGCATCGGGCGGCTCGACCGATGGAGCGACGCGCGCGCGTTCGACAAGACCATCGAAGTCCCTTTCTGCGTCGAGTCTGAGGCCTCCGGCGCGGCGACAAAGAATCCTTCCCGCGTCGTCTGGATGAAAAAACGTTTCAGGGTGGACTCGGCCTTAAGGCGGGGGCGCTCTCTTATCCTTAACTTCGGCGCAGCCGACTACGAGGCGCGCGTGTGGCTTAACGGCAAATACCTCGGCTCCCACAAGGGAGGCTACTCCCCGTTCAGCTTCGACATAACCGAGACCGCGAGCGCGGGCGAAAACGCGTTGGCAGTCAGGGTCTCCGACTCGCGCGACCCGCGCATACCGCGCGGAAAGCAGACTTTCTTCCACAAGCCTTTCTCGATTTTTTACTCCACCGTAACCGGGCTGTGGCAGCCTGTCTGGATAGAGGCCGCGGGAGAGACTCGCGCGGCTGGAGCGCGCGTCGACACGGATCCGGCGGACGGGCGCGTCAGATTATCCGTCGAGATGGAAGGCTTTGAACAGCCGTCAGCGCTCCGCGTCTCATCGACCCTCCCTTCCGGAAAGGCCTTCTCGCGGACGTTCGCGGGAGGCGAGCTGCGGATGGAGGAAAAAAAGGCGCAAGTCGAGTTCATAGTTCCGGAGGTCGAGACATGGTCGCCTGATCGACCCCGGCTCTATCCTATGAAAATTGAGCTGCTGGACGCGCGTTCGCGGGTCGTGGACGCCGTGGATTCGTATTTCGCTTTCAGAACCGTCGGGATATCCGGCGGGCGCATATTGCTAAACGGCAAACCGCTCTATCAGAAGCTGCTGCTGGATCAGGGCTTCTTCCCGAGCGGCCATTACACGCCTGTCGACCCTGCGGAGTTCAGGCGCGATGTCGAACTGGCAAAGGCGATGGGGTTCAACGGCGTCCGCAAACACCAAAAAATTGAGGACCCGAGGTCGCTTTTCTGGTGCGACGCGCTGGGACTGCTGGTCTGGGAGGAGATGCCGTCGGCGTTTCTGTGGTCGGCGAAGATGCGCGGCGCGCTCGAATCTCAATGGCGCGAGATTGTCGCGCGAGACCGCAACCATCCCTGCATAATCGCATGGGTTCCTCTTAACGAAAGTTGGGGCGTGAATAATTTGATATTCTCCTCCGCCGCCCGCGATTTCGTCGCGCGTATGTATGACCTTACGAAAGAGATGGACCCGACGCGTCTCGTCGTGGACAACAGCGGGTTTGAGCATGTCAAGACGGACATCGTCGATCTGCACCATTACCTCGGCACGGCGCAGAAGGCGCGGGAATGGCACGCGAAACTGCGCGACCCGAAAAACATGGAGTTCGACTACGCGAACCTTTTGCGCAGGCTGAACCCGGCTGAGAGCGCGGCGTGCCCGCTCGCTCCCGGCGTCAAATACGAAGGGCAACCGATGCTTGTCAGCGAGTACGGCGGATTCGGATTCTACAAGGCCGAGGACAAATCGCTTATAGACAATTTCAGGGAGTACACGCTGGCAATAGCCGAAGAAGACATATTTCAGGGATACTGCTACACGCAGTTCTACGACACCGAGCAGGAGCGCAACGGGCTTTTGAATTTCGACAGGACGCCGAAAATCCCGCTGGAAGAAATCAGGGCGGTGAACGAGGAAGCAGGCCGCATCGCCGCCGAGAGAGACAAAGGACGCGGGAGAAATCGGAATGGATGAGCGTCCGCCGCGCGCAGTCGCCGGCTCCGGAAATCCTAGTCGCGAAGACGCGCCCGGAGGCCCGGAGCCGGAGATGTCTTCGTTCTCTTTCAGCTTCGGATCAGGCGCTCATCGCAAGGCGTTTCTCCCGTTCGCGATAGTGTTGTTCCTTGTCAGTTGCGCGTCGATGGCGGCGATTGCCGTTCTCGGCTTGCTCGGCGCGGGCGCGGGAGCTTTGCTGAGTCTGGCGCGAGGCGCAAAACGCAAACCTTATTTCATCAATCGCTCTTTTAGTCGAGAAGAAACAAGCAATGACAACGACAACTTCATAGACATAGAAGCTGTCGAAATCAAACCCCGCGATTCGACCGAGTTGCCTGAAAAAGCCGACTCTCCTTGATCAGGATATATATATGTTTGAGATGGGGACGAAAGAGCTAAAAATCGACTCCGAACGTCTTTTCGAGCGCGTAAAAAAGCGCGGACACCGGAAGCCCCACTACGTTCGAGTAAAGCCCGTCGACCTTTTCCACGAACAGGGCGGCGCGCTCCTGAATGCCGTAAGCCCCGGCCTTGTCGAAAGGCTCTCCCGTCTCCACGTATGCGGCTATCAAATCGTCTTCGAGAGAGCGGAACGAGACGATTGTGGTGTCCACGAACGAAGAGCCCCGGAGCAGGTCGTCGGACGCGGCGAACGCGACTCCGGTGTGAACCTTGTGCGCGCGACCGGAAAGGGCGCGGAGCATGCGCCGCGCGTCTGCGGCGTCGGAGGGTTTTCCGAGGGTCAGCCCATCTGCGTCCACCACGGTGTCTGCGCAGACAACGGCAAAGCCGGGGCGGCCCGCCGCCGATTCGAGGGCGCGGCCCAGTTTAGAGCGCGCTGATTCGAGCGCGAACTCCGCCGGGTCCGCTCCGTCAGGCGCGCCTGTCTCGATGTCCGAGTAATCCGCTCTGAGAACTTCGAAATCCACGCCAGCGCGCGTCAGCAGTTCAGCTCGTCTCGGCGACGCCGACGCGAGCAGTATTTTTCTTCCGCCGAAACTTTTAATCCACATTCCGCCTCCGGAGCCGCCGGGCCTTCGCGCGCTCCGCCTTATATGATAATCTCCCCGCGCCTCCGTTTTCCAGAGATTCGCTTCTGTTTCTGTTTCGGCCCGGTTTGTTGTATATTATCTCGTAGTCCCGCCGGAGGGAGCGACGATATGGAAAACGCAAAAATGGACTCCAGAACAATCGAGGCATTCGCGGGAGACCGCATCCCCAAGTTCCTCGCCACAGCATCCCCGGACGGGGTCCCGAACATCGCTCCCGTCATATCCATTGAAGCTTGGGACGAGACGACTCTGATTTTCGGCGAACTGATGATCTGGAAGACTAAAGCAAACCTTCTTGCGAACCCCAAAGTCGGGGTCTCTGTCCTGACGGACGACATGAACTGCTGGACGGTTAGAGGAGTTTTTCAGGGCTTCGAGCGGACGGGCGAGCGGTTTGAAAAGATAAGCATGAACGACATGTTCAGGTACAACGCATACACCGGTGTGCGGAACGTGGGCGTGATAAAAGTCGAGTCAGTTCGCCGGGTGAAAGGGATGATGTCGCCCGCGAGGCTGATGGAGATGGGATACGGGGCGCTGAGGGCGCGCGGAGTGAAGTTCGAGCGCACCGGCCCGATGCCGCCTCAGGTCACCGAGAAATTCTCCCGTGTGAAGGCCGCAAAACACATCTGCTATGTTGACTCCGACGGGTATCCTCTTTCCCTGCCTTCGATAACGATGTTTCCGACCGCGCACGGCGTTCTGGAATTAGGAGCGGCGGAGATGAAGGGTTTTACTGGGACGCCGCCCGCGCTCCCGTTGCGCGCCGCGGCCGCCATCATCACTTCCGACCCGGTCGCTTATCAAATAAAAGGAACCGTCTCCGCCTCGAAAAGCGGCGTCGGCTTCCGGCTCGCACGCTTCGACGTTGAAGATGTTTATTCCTCGTCTCCCCCTGTTCCGGGAAAACGCATAAACATAGAGAACAAAGACTGAATCCGAAAAGCTCCTTTCGTTGTTAAACCCGGATTCGCCGATAGAGCCGACGAACCGGGGCGATTTTCATAGCGGCGAACTGCTTCGTTGCCGCCGCATTTTTTTGTTCATGAACCGTATGTTCTATTCACTTCAAAAATGCGTCTTGCGCCTCGCATTTCATCCGCTCTGAACAATCGCTCCCGAATCCTAATGAAGGATTCGGGTTAAAAACGAAATGCTGAATATGCCCGGAAGACATTTTTCCGGCTGTTTTTCAGCGCGCGAACGCCGCTACGGAGAACAGGCGGAAAGGTGGAGGATCGAGGTTGAGTTTGTGAGCGCGCAACCGAGGATGCGGGGCGACGACAGGAAAATGCCGGAAGCGGAGGATATCTCGAAGGAGGCTGAGCGGGCGAGCTTGATTCTTTTAAGGGCGTCGCGGGCGGCGTCGGAGGAGGGGGTTTTAGAGGGGGGAACCTTGTGGCCTCGTTCGAGCCGTAGAAGGGCGTCGAAGCAGTGTCCGCGAACTACGCCGCGAAAGTATTTGAGGAACATGTCTCTGTTTGCGAAGATGTCTGCGAACCAGATGTCTTTGTCGAGGAAAGCGATGAGTCCCGTCTGGTTGTGAAAGGCGCTGAAACGAGCGCAGAAAGAGCGTATAGGCGCGTCCCAATGCTCGTAGAGGTCGTGAAGGTCTAGCGCGCGGGATGACGCGCCGGATTCTCCGAAGAGCCTGACGATGTGTTCCCATACATCTTTCTGATCAGGGGCGAAAAGTCCGCCGGATTCGGCGGACTTGGCGGCGGAAGCTATGCGTGCGCGCCGCAGGCTACCCATGGAGAAGTCGGCGCGGCGGAAAGTTTTCTTGTCGTCCGGTATCGGGTCTGCGGCTCCGGGCCGGCAGTCCCAGCGGCGGACTTCCACGCAGCAGGAGGGCAGTTCCGCTTCTGCGCCCGGAGCGACAGCGGTTCCGGCGGAAATCAACCTGCTCTGCGCGCCGCCTTCGAGCGTTTCTCCCTCAAGCGCGGCGAGCGGGCGCGGGCCGGTATTGACAATCAGCATACGTTCCATTGCGCCGGTTTCGAGCGCGCGCGCCGTCTCTCTCGCAATGCCTTCTGACAACGGCGTGAACTCCGTCCCGTTTTTCTCAAATTCCGGAGAAATCAGGCAGACTGGAAAAATCCAAAGGCCTTGCCACGAGGAGCCGTTTTTTACTGTCAGCCCGTCAAGGAAAGCGGCGGCGGAAATCATTCGGACTCCTTAGGCGGCGGCGGAATTCTTCAGGGCAGCAGTATCGAGAAGTTTTCAGGCGGGTCGGTTATCCTGATGAATCCGACGGGGTCGTCGGGGGTTTCGAACCTTGATATGTCGATGGCGGGGGTCGTCCTGTGCGGAGACATCCAGTGATACTTGAGGATGAGTTCGCCGTTTTCGGCGCGGGCGTTGCGCACATCAATGCGCCCGTATCCGGCATAGACATCGCCGCCGCCGCGAATGAAGTATGAAGGCTCGAAACCGGAGACCTCGAATATGTCAAACCTGCCGGCGCGGTCGATAAGAGTATAGTAGCCGCTGAATTTCGAGAAGTATTCCTTTGCCGAGCCGGACCAGCAGACGATCCATTTTACGTTGTAAAGCTTGAGTCGGTTCAGCAACTCGTCAGGCCGGGAATCGGACAGACGGGAGCCGAACGCGCGGGCGTCGTAGAAACCGGCGCGCCTGTGTTTGAGAAACACGTAAGGGTAGGGGCCGCCGATGAATTCGCGTCCAGTCCATAATCCGAAGAGCGCGGGGAGTTGCGATTTGCCGAATATCTGGCCTTCGCTTTCCTCGTCCATGGAGCCGGAGTCTTCGAGCATGACGCGGGCGCCGGGGGGCAGTTGTTTTAATACTTCGACGAGTTGCAGCGCGTCGGGCGGGGCGGGTTGACGCAGGAGGTTGTCGTAGAAGAAATGAGCGCGGGCGGAGCCGACGACCATGAGAGCGGCGCAAACGATAGAGATAATCAGGGCGGCGGCGCGGCCTGTCGCGCGATGTTTCCGGGACTCAGCCCAAGCGCCGATACCCGCCCCTCCGGCGGCCGCCAACGCGAACTGAGAGAGCGGGAAGTATCTGGACGGGTTGAGGGTCTGCCCGCCGGGGAGGAACGCGCCGTAGTAAGAGTAGAGCCAGAAGAAAGCGGCGAAGGCGGCGAGGAAGGCGGCGGAGCCGCGCGCCCCTCTGCGCCAAAGGGCCAGAGCGCCCGCCGCGCCTGCGACAAGCAGCAGCCACAGCGTCGCCGCGTGCGCCGCTCCGAACGCGCCGCCGAACTCGTGGTTGTTCATTGTGACCGACGCCGTGAAGTAGTCTTTAAATGGCCGCAATAGGTCGAGGTTCATCCAGAAGCGGGCTTCGGGAACGCTCTCCATGTCGGGCATGAAGCGGAACATGACGGCCAGCCACTGGATGTTGGCGAGGAGCATGGCGGCGGGGATTGCGGCGACAAGGACCGCCCTGAGGAAGCGCCGCCGCAAGAGGGCCCATGCCGCCGCCGCGAGGAACGCGGGAGCGAGAGCGACGGCGGAGGTCTTGTGGACGAACAACGCCAGAGCGCACGTCGCTACGGCGGCCGCCCACGCCGCCGCTCGCCCTTCTTTGCCGAACCTGAACACGAACGACGCCGCGAGGACGGACAGACAGGTTCCCGCGCCGGCGGTCGGCATCCCGCCAAGGAAAAACAGCATGGGCATTCCCGCCATGAAATAAGCTCCGCCGAGAGCCATGCCGAACGCGGTCTCGCTCCGGGTCAGCCCGAAATTCCTTAAAGAGACCCACCAGACGGGGGCGAAAAGAAGCAGCCCGATGGAGATAAAGGCTTTCAGGACGGAATCGACGGAGGCGTCCGGGAAGAGAACGGCGAGGCGCTGAAGAGCGATGTTGCTGTTCCAGACGAAGCCCAGAGGGAATCCGGCCATGAAATGCGGGTCGTATCCCCAGATCGCGCCGGACGCCGCGTGGAACTCGCGCGCGGCTTCGCACTGGTATTTCAGCGCGGCGAAGTCGTTGAACAGCAGAGGGGCGTCCTTCATCCGGAAGCTGCGCTCTGCGTTGCCGGTTAGCAAAACAACCGCCAAGCCCCCGGCGAGAACATATATCCACGCTTTCGATATTTTTTTAATCATCGCGGCCCCTCGCGGCGACGAAGTATCTCCGCCTGAATTCTTTGTCGGAAGCCGCCTTGTGGACGAACCACGGGACTACGGCTCCGGAGAAGAAAATTGAAGGGTTGACGTCGCACTCGATCCAGCAGCCGGGGCAGGAAAGGACTCTGCGGCGGACGGCGTCCGCGCGCGGGCCGCGCCACACAGAGGAGAATGGCTCTGCTGCGGCGTTTCCGGCGGTTTCGCCGCGCAGGCCGCTGCAGGGGAACACATCGCCGCCGGGCGACATCCTGAAGTGGGCGAACATCGCCATGCATGGCGGGGCAGGCTCTGACTTGCCGCGCAGCAACCTGTTGGCCCCGCCCTCGTTCAGGTATTCCTCGGAGACGTCGCGGAGGAAGGCCCCGGCGGAGCGGGAACGGGCGCGCGCGGCGGCGGGAGAGCTTTTCGCGGCGGCGTGCGAGCGGTAGAAGCTCTCTATCTCCGTCTTCGTCATGTCCTCCTGCGTCTCGAACCCGCCGGGGGCGGCGTCCGTCTTGCCCTCGTGGTTCTTCGCGCCGAGGAAGACGCTGTGGCCGAGCCCGAGGCTTTCCGCCAGCCTGCCGACAGGCTCTATCTGGTCTAGGTTGCTTTTCAGCGCCGTCTGGTTTATCCCCGCGTGGAATCCGAGGCGTTTTTTCAACTCTGACAGTCTGCGGAGCGTTTCCATAGCGCGTTCTGAGGCTCCGGGGACGCCGCGCGCCTCGTCGTGGGCGGCGGTGAGCGCGTCGAGGCTGACCTGAATATGGAGCAGGCGGGCGAGACTGCCCGCGCTCTCGACCAGCTCCGCCGCCCTGTCCGGCAGCAGCCCGTTGGTGGTGACGTAGAAGAAACGCAGAGAAGGAGCTGCCTGAGCCGCCAGACGGAAGAACTCCGGCAGGTCGGCCCTGAGAAACGGCTCGCCGCCCGTCACCCGGACGACTTCAAGTTTCGAGAGGGCGGGGTCGCGGACGATTTCGCCGAGCCGAGCTGCGGGCAGTTCATCGCTCTGAGGCCAGCCGTGAATGTCGCACATCTTGCAGCGGGCGTTGCAGCGGTTGGTGATGTTGAGGGTCATCAGGAACGGAGGAGATGGCCGCCCGAAGGCTCTGCGCGCGCGCGCCGCCGCTATGTCCGCCAGCGTTCTAATCATTCCTTGCCGCTCCCGCGCCCGGCTGACGATATCTCTTTCCTGAAACGTTTGAGGTCTTTATAGAGGATTTTCAGGTTGGCGGAGCTGATGGAGCTTGAGCGGCCTGAGCGCCGGGGGGCGCAGGACACCGTGGACTCCTCCACCCGCCGACCCGCGAGGCTCATCCGTATCACAAGCTCGCCCTGCATGAAAATCCCGTCGGTCGACGGCGGGGCGACGCTTTGGAGCGCGTCTCTTTTCAGCGCCTTGATGCCGCAGCCGAGGTCGCGCGCGGGAGAGCGGAAGAGCGCGCGGGCCATCGCGTTGTACGCCCAAGACATGGCGGCTCGCGCCGGGCCGTTGGGGTATCTCGCGCGGCGTCCCTGAACGACGTCCGCGCCCGCCAGCAGCATGTCCAGCATAGCCGGCAGGTCGCCGGGGTCGTACTGTCCGTCGCCGTCCATCACCGCTATTAGCGGGTGAGCCGCGCGCGCCAGCCCGGTGGAGATCGCTCCGCCGTGCCCCCTGTTCTTTTCGTGATGCAGAGCGGTCACTTCGGGATGCCGCGCCGCCAGAGCATCCGCCGCAGCCGCCGTGCCGTCCGGGCTGCCGTCCTCGACAATGATGATTTCGAGCGCGCCGCAAATCGGGCCTAGAACGTCCAGACACCGCAGAACCAGCGGCCCGATGTTCGCCTCGTCATGGTACGCCGGACATATAACGCTCACCGCCTCGTATCTCAATACTCTGCTCCGTTTGATTATCTGTCTGCCATGAATAAATCTTAACACAAACGGATAAGCGCGCCACCCGCGCGGAGAAATTGGGTTGCCGCCTCGCCCGCGCCGTCCCCTCTACCGCCGCGTTTGACTCAGTTTTTTTTTGCCGATATACTAATAACGTTCGCAGGAGGAGAGAGAGTCATGTATTTCAAGGAACCGGGACCGAAGAACACGGACGCCACGCTAGACATAGCGCTGAAGGAAGCGATGGCCCGCAAGATCAACCACATCGTCGTGGCGTCGACGAGCGGCGAGACGGGAGTAAAAGCGGCGCGCAAGTTTCAGGACTGCCCTGCCCGCGTCGTGGTCGTCACACACAACACAGGCTTCTCTCAGGAGGGCGTCAACGAGTGTTCCGAGGAGAACGCCGAGTTGATCCGGCGCATGGGCGGGCGCGTCCACACCGGGACCCACATCCTGCGCGGTCTCGGCAACGCCATCAGACAGCGCTCCGGCAACTACAGCGAAGAGCAGATCGTCGCCAACACCCTGCGCATCCTCGGCGAGGGGATAAAAGTCTGCGTCGAGATATGCGCTATGGCGTGCGATTCCGGGCTGATTGATTTCGAGGACGTTATCGCCATCGGGGGAACAGGCCGTGGCGCGGACACCTGCGCGGTCGTCGCCGCCAACTCGTCAAACAAGTTTTTCGACATAAGAGTCAGGGAGATACTCGCGAAACCCAGCGGGTTCTAATAACACAAACGGGGAAACCAAAGCCATGCCAAAAGCGGCGAAGGTGTTGATATCGTTCATAGACGGCTCTTATCTGTACGCGCTGTTGTCGAAGAAGCTCGAACCGAACGACGCGCTCCTGATGTGCCACACGATAATCGGGCTGCCGGAAGGTTCTCCGGCGGACAAGCCGACCATCGCTGCGGCCATCGTCAGACAGACCAAGGCTGCTCCTCCCGTCGATTTCGCCATCCCCATGTCCCGCATCAACGGCATCAGCGTTATTGAGGAATACCTCGGCAAAGACGTGCCCAGCGACATGCAGGACTTATGGAAATAAACGCCCCGCGCCGACCTCGGACGCGGCTCTTTCGAGGCCCACGCAATGGAGCTTGATTCCCGGTTCGCCGGAACCGCGCTGAAAGACTTTTTAATGGATGTCGAATGGCGCGACACCATGAACTACGCGGCGTCCGTGGCGGACGACAACCCCGCGTATTTCGACGACACGCGGCCCGGAGGCGTTATCGCTCCCCCGATGTTCTGCGAGGCCGCCGCGTGGCGAATCTCCGAACGCATCCGGGATCACATCGACGTCCCCGGATTCCCCTTCCATCTGCTGATGACTCAGGTGCACTACAGCGAACGCGCCGATTTCCACCGCCCGGTCGTCCCCGGAGACAGGTTGACCATTTCAGGCCGAATCGCCGCCGTCCTGCCGCACAGAGCCGGAACTCACGTCGTCATACGATACGACGCCACAGACAGAAAAGGCGGGCCTGTGTTTACAATGAACACCGGAGTAATGTTGAGGGGCGTGAAATGCGCGGGCGCGGGCGCGGGGCAGGACAACCTGCCGTCTCTCCCGCCTGCGCCTCAGTCGGAATCTCCCGCTTGGGCTGTCCCGGTAGAGATAACCCGTCTGGCCCCGCACATCTACGACGGTTGCGCCCGAATATTTTTTCCCATCCACACTTCCGAACGGTTCGCGCGAGGCGTCGGCCTGCCCGGAACTATCCTTCAGGGAACCGCCACGCTTGCTATCGCCGCGCGGGAGATTGTGAACCGGGAGGCGGGGGGCGACCCGCGCCTGCTCAAATCTCTCGCCTGCCGCTTCAGCGGCATGATCCTGCCCGGAACAACCATAAGCGTCCGCGCGTTCTCCCGCGAAGAGTCCGCCGGCGAGATAATCCTCCGTTTCGAAGTCCTCAACGCCGCTGGCGTCAAAGCTGTCTCCCACGGCTTCGCCCGCATCGCAAAAAACTGTTAAGAATAATTTGAAGAAATGCGTTAAGGGAAAACTTTTGAAAAAAGTTTTCCCTTAAAATCCCTTTCAAAATCTTTCAAGCTAGCGCCGAAGTCGGGGCTGCGCCTCCGCCTTCGGCGCGTATCATGTGAAAAGACATTGGTAAAGATTTATCAGGAGAAACGAAATCCGAAAGTTCCTTTTTGGGGTTTGAGATATAAACAGCAATAATAAAAAATGCCATTGAAGCGGGATATAGTGGAAGGCAAGGTCGGCGGAGGATTGGTCAGTACATCTTCTTTTTGCGGAGGATGCGTTGTTTGTCGAAGATGTATTTGACGATTTTGTCCTGTTCGCCGGGGCGGATGATGTCGTATTTGACGCGGGTCTCGTATGAGACTTGCGCTCCGCTTTTGACTTCGTTGACGTCGGTGACTTTTCCGACGAGCGACACTTGAACGTCTCCGGGGAGCATGTAGGTAAGCTCGACGTAGCTGTCCGGGTTTATTTTGGCGATGGTGGCGATGACGGCGTCGCTCTGGCTGATGGAGACGGTCTCGCCCTTCTTTATGTCAGATATGGGGGTGACGGGGTCGCGCAGGATGCGGTATGTGAGGGGCACTTTGTCTTTGAGGCCGTAGGAGCTTTCTTTTGAGGAAGCCCTGAGTTGGTCTTCGACGGGCCGGTTCACCTGAATTGTGGGCGGGTTTCCGGGATGTATGGC
This sequence comes from bacterium, assembly GCA_029573925.1. GTDB lineage: Bacteria > UBP15 > UBA6099 > UBA6099 > UBA6099 > UBA6099. Next base: position 854 of record JAKQBV010000630.1, on the reverse strand, counting down.
GCTGACTTCGCCGACGAAGGATATGTAGCAATCGTCCGCGTGTATGGTGATGTTGAGCGGGACCCCGCGCTTGAGGGCCGCGCTAGAATGTTGCGAGCCGGGCATCGGGAAGTAAATGGAATTGTCATTTTTTCTGACAATCATGCTCCCGAAATTATAGTCCTGCTTCATCACGGACACGGACATTTCAATCCGTTGCTTTATATGTATCTGATCCCATACTGACATAACTTTCTCCCCAGTCTTATTGACCGCAAGGGTTTTATGTAATAAAAAATAGCAATGCCTAGGCAAAAAGTCAAGGCGGCAGCTTCAACAAGGAGGAAATGTCGTTATGGGCGTCATTCGCAGCGTGGGCCTAATCGCCCCGAAGGGAACGGGAAAAACATCACTGGCTGAAGCCATTCTTTTCAACGCCAAGGTTATAAAAAGGCTGGGCAGGGTGGAAGACGGCAACACGGCGATGGACTTCGATCAGGAGGAGATCGACCGGGGCATGACTCTTATGCCGTCGGTTTTCTCGTTTGACCTGAAGGGCGCGAAGATACACATGATCGATACGGCGGGGTATCCGGACTTCATCAACGAAACCCGCATGATGACTGGGATTTTCGATAACGCGATATTCGTGTTGAACGGGGCGGAGGGCGTGAAGTCTCAGAGCCTGAAGCTGTGGAAGATGCTCAACGACCGGGGTATGCCCCGGATGATTTTCATAAGCAGCATGGACAAGGAGCTTGCCGATTACGGTTCGGTTCTGGATTCGATATCGAATGTGTTCGGGATGCCGGCGGCTCCGGTGACTATGCCGGTGACGAAGGATAAGAAGCTGGTCGGGGTAGTCGATCTGGCGA
>JAKQBV010000364.1 GCA_029573925.1 bacterium | reverse complement strand
TCGTCGTTCTCACCGAGATGATGATCTTCCTTCAGTCCCTTCACAGCTTCGACCTTCCGAGGCGCAAAGACCTTATATATTCCCTGCTGTCGGCGTTCATGCTGATGTGCGTCGGAGGCGTGCTGAGCCGCTCGTTGGACTTCGGGATTTATCTGGCGGTCTTCATCCTGCTCGCTCTGGCGATGCTCGCGATATTTCACTACAGGGAGACGTCCGAACGGGCGTTGATAATCGGCAACCCGCGCTCGATCGCGTCTGTCGTTGCCCGGCTCGCCATCGCGCTCGCCGTCTGCTTCCCGCTGTTCTTCCCCCTCATCCCCAGATACCGCACATACACGTTCTCGAACCTCCCTGTTTCAGGCCGCCTGAGGGAGACGGCGCAGAAATTCTCCGGACAGTTGATGTATCCCGACCCGCCGTCTGCGGCAGTCGGGATTGACGCCGGTTTCGGGCCGGACGCACAAGTCGGCCCGGACTTCTCTGCGGAACGGTATCTGGCGGGCGGCGACGCCTATTTCGGTTTCGTCCCGGAACTCGACCTCAACAGCCGCGCGCGGCTGTCGGACAAACTCCTCATGCGCGTCAAAAGCCCTTCCGCCGTCTATCATAGAGGCCTAGTGTTCGACACCTTTAAAAACAACTTGTGGATGATATCCGACGCCGAGGGCGAACAGTTGACCCGCAAGGAAGCCTCCCCGGTGTTCCGCCTTGACCGCTCCGGCGATACCGAATACCAGTCCGCTTTCATCGGCGCGTCTCTCACATATCACACCTATTATCTGGAACGCGACATGCCGAATATCATCTACGCTCCTTACCGGCCCGACACTCTTTATTTCCCCGTCGGGTTTATTTTCATGGACGACAATCTGGCAATGAGGGTCCCCGCCGTCCTGCTCGAAGGGACAATCTACACCGCGATTTCGACTACGCCGTCCATAGATCCAGAGACGCTCAGGAAGGTGGCGTTCCCGCCGTGCCCGGATGTGGACGAAAAATACTGTTCCATCGGGTTCATGACGCCGCGGATGCGCGCGCTCGCCCTCGAAATAACCGCAGGCTCAACCTCGGTTCTGGACAAGGTGGAGGCGATAGCGGCGTATCTGGAAAAGAATTATGAGTATGACATCGACGCGCCGCCCGCGCCGCCCGGCGCTCACCCCGTGCATTATTTTCTCTTCGAATCAAAGAGGGGATACTGCGAGCATTTCGCCTCCGCAATGGCGCTGCTTGCGCGAGCGGCGGGCATCCCTTCAAGGCTCGTCACCGGCTTTGTTCCCGGCGCGTATAATCCGTTGACAGGATATTTTGAGGTGCGCGGGACGGACGCTCACGCATGGGTGGAAATCTATTTTCCCATAGTCGGCTGGCTGACTTTTGACCCCACCCCGTCCGGCTCCACCGGGCCTGTGTTCGCAGAAGAAGTCACTCCGATGTCTTTCCTGTACGACCGATACTTCAAAAGAATCGCCGAAGGCGCGCTTGCGGGCGCGGCCCGGTTGTTCTATGCCGCAGCCGTCGCCCCGGCATGGATTTCCGCCGCGCTCTCCGCGCTTGCAGTCGCCCTTTGCTCGGGCGCTTTCTTTTTGATATCAGCGCGCCGCAGGCGCAGAAGCGGGCGCTCCACGCTGCCCCCGAACAATCGCTCGGTCGCCCGCGCTTACCTTCGTCTACTGCGAGCCAGACCTGAACTAAGAAACGCCCCTCGCTCGGCGACGGCGACCGACCTGTCGGTTTTTATCTCCCCAGACGCGCGCGACTCATGGATCGAACTGGCCGTTCTCTACAACCGCGCCGTCTTCAGTCCGTTGCCTCTCGACGCCCGCGACGCCGCCACCGCCAACTCTCTTGCCGCCACCCTCAAGTCGCGCGCGGAGCGTATGTGAAGCGGGTAAACAAAGCCAAAAAAACTAAAAAAAGAGAAACGGAAAACGTTTTTTTAATCGTTTAAAAGTGTTTCAAAGGTCGTCGGAAGTAAACCGCTGTTGTATTTTTCTCCTGACGCATTATATGTAGTGCGTTTGGGACAGATTTCAAATCGAGAATGATTTCTCTTGTTTTTCAAACCTATGAAAAAACAGGCTAGATACCGGATATTCTGCGCAATTCTTCAATGCAATAATTCAGACTGGGGCATTTATTCATCGCTATTTCCGGGTTCCAAATATTTGTAGCGAAAAAGACGATTCTTGAAGAATAAAGAATGCCCTCTTTTCTGCCGCTTCCGGATCGAGGAACCATGTCTTCGCGAATTTCTTTGCTAGTTGAAAGTCTCGCGATGTCGACAAGCGTTTTCTTTGGATTGTCAAGAACTTCAGGGTTATCGGGTATCAGTTTTTTTCTTCTTAACTTTAGAAAACTATGCATGTTCTCGCTATCTGCCAAGAGCCACGCCTCAACCTCTCTGACGGCAAAGCAAATCGCTAGATTTTGTGAAGAAGCCATAAAGTCCCTTTTAAGGGACGGGGCGCATTCCGCATCGTGGTCAAGATCTCTGATGACTAACCATTTAGATCTTTTAGCCGCGTTATCAAATCCATGCAAGTTTTTTGAGATATAATCTTTGCCTTTCTTGCCGTAAACGTTTGCAACCCTTATATCCAGAAAAGCACAGATTCTGCGAGCTACCGCTTCATCCGTATGTCCTTCTACGAC
>JAKQBV010000301.1 GCA_029573925.1 bacterium | reverse complement strand
TCATTGTCGCTTTCATATAAGCGACTTCAGTCGCTTTTTAATAAAGGCGATGAATCGCCTTATCTAAAGCGGCGATTAATCGCCGCAGTCCAAAATTACGCAATTTCACTATCTGAGTTTTAGTGGCAATCAGGAAAAAATTTCGTCGGAGCCGGCGTTGCGCGTCTGGACCGGGGTTATTTTGAGCGAGAGAGGAAAACGAAGTCCTTATTTGCGGCGGAGGCGTGGCAGGAGGCGCATTTTTCCAGTTTGCCCAGAGTAGTCTCCGCGAATTTGGGATCGGTCTGTATATACGCCCAATCGCCGCCTTCAGGGTTATATCCGGGGTTCATCTTCGACATGGCGGTAAGCGCTATTAACTCGCCTTTTCTTCCTCCGGAAAGAAACTTGAAGTTCTCTTTGACTATAACCGAGCCGACTGGAAACGGGACCTCGCCCGATCTGAAAGAGCCTATTCCCTCGTCGTTGACATATACGTCTTTGATAGCGCTTATATGCGCTTCCGTGTTGACGTTTGCGACGGCGCGCTGCCAGTCGCGGTATCCTTTTATTAGTTCAAGGCTGACTTCAGTCGGGTTTGCCGGGGGAGCGGCTTGTTCCGCGTTTCTTGCGGTTTTTCCGCCGCTACACCCGGTCGCAAAACAAGCGAAGACAACAAACAGCGCTACAGAGGCCGATGCTTTCAGGCTCATAAACCCGCCCTCCGGATTTTCGCAGACTGCGGCGCAAAACAGCGCCTTCTAATCTACGACGCGGAGACCGGCCAATCTCGCGCGTCCCGATTAATATTTTCTGAACACACTTTCAATGTTACTCGCCTTTCGCCTGAAGGTCAACAGCCGCGAAGCAAATAATCTTTTCGCAACATGGATATTGTCCGAATCGGCGGATATGGGCGAATTGCCGTTTCAGTCGTGTTGTTTCGGATTGACGCGCATGAACCGCCGCCGGAATGCGGTTTTTCGCAATTTTTCATTGCGCTTGCGCGCGCGCGACAATGCCGTAAAAAAATGGTATAATCTATTGAAAATCAAAGAATGGCGGAGCTTGCCGGGGGACGGATGGCGAGAGAAGAACTGATAGTAGGGCTTGACCTTGGCGGGACTAAGCTGGCGGCGGCTCTTTTCGCGCGCCGGGACGGCGGCGCTATCGAGTTCCTGCGCGCTCTGGACGATATCCACTACGACGGCATATTCGGAAACGGCGGTCGGAAACTGAGCGCGGAGGCGAAATCGGAACTGATAGCGGACGCGATGGGCAGGGCTGCCGCAGATCTGACGGTCGGAAAAGGCCGCCCTGCCGCAGTCGGCGTGGCAAGCGCGGGCTTTGTCGAGCGCGGATTCATCGTCGAGGCGTGGAACACCGGAATGAAGAATTTTCCGCTGCGCGCCGAGGTGGAAAAACGGACGTCCGCCCCGACTTTCCTATTTAAGGATTCATGGGCCCCGGCGTTCGCCGTGAACCCGGATCAGCCGGCAATCATATTCAGCATCGGCACGGGCTTCGGCGGAGTGTCGTGCGAACCCGGCCCGTCCATTAAAATCCTCAGTTACTCGGCCCGGAAACGCATCCTATGGATACCGATGCTGTTCTGCAACGACGATCCGGGATACGCGATATCTTTTTCCGTCGAGCAGTCGGCGGAGATGATAAAGCGGGGGGTTGAGAAGGCGGCGGCGGCGGGCGCGCGGATATCTCCTGAGCCGGGGGAGCGGGATTTCGAAAAATGGGCGGCGGCCCTCAAAGACACCGCAAAAGCGCGCAAACGGCTTTCTCCCTCATGGCTAGAACTCTCCGTGGCCAAAGGGCTTGCTCGCGAGGCCGCCGGACGCATCAGACCGGGCGAGGTGTTCGCGGACGTCCCCGGCGCCGCCATCATGCCCGGCATCGCCTTCTATTGGCTGACCGGCGATGAGCTTCCTCCTGAAAAAATCGACGCAAAACTCAAGGACGGAGACCCGGCGGCGCGGACGGCTTTCTTCATTCAGGCTGAATTCATCGGTCATATCCTTTTCCGAATGCAGAAGGAACGTATGGAGTTCAGGCTGCCGCGCGCGCGCCTCGTGTACGGAACCGGCTCAGGCTATAACTCGACGACGCACGCCGCGCTCTGCCGCCCCATCATCGAATCAATGTCGCGTCAGTGCGAGGAAAACGATGTGCCCGGCTCCGGCGTCGAAGATGTCCGGCTTCTGTGCAAACCTGACGGAGCCGCCACCACTCTCTCCTGCTACGGCGCCGCCAGAGGGGCCGCCCTCGGCGTCGCTATGGATTAGAGAGAAAAAAGATAAGGCAAAGAATAAGAAAAAAGAAACAACAAACGCCCGCCGCCTGCGGCGGTTGGGGAAAACCCTTTGAACAGGGTTTTTCCCCAAACCCTTTTCCCAAACTTTTTAATTCTGTTTGTTGATGGCTAATACGCAACTAGCGCGCCGCTTCAAATCGTCGCCGCGCGTTCATTTGATTTTCAAGTAGATGCGGGTTTTGCGTTTTTTCTGGCCGATTAAGACGGTGGCGGTGGATTTGCGCATGACTGTGCCGAGGCTCTCGAAGTTGTCGAGCGCGGCTGTTTCGCCGGTTGTCAATCCGAGAAGGACTACTCCGTGAACGCAAGCTCCCGGTTTTTCGGCCATTGAGAAGAAGTCGGGCGTGCGTCTGCGGGCAAAACCGACAGCGGTGGCCGGGGCGAAACACGGCGTCCGCCCGATAATGCCTTTGACGAACTTGTGGCTCATAAGCTCTCCCCACACGAAAACGGCGTCGGGATCGTCAAGTATTTCGGGGGCGACTTTTTTTCCGGCGGCGTGAAAAACGGTCGCCAGTTCGTGTTTGAAAAATGTGGCGTCAAGCATGTTGTTCCTCCCGTTTATCGTTTCAGCAAATCGTTGGAAAGTTGCTTTTTCAGTTCTGCGCGCCCGCCGGAGATGTAAGAAAAATAGGTTTCGGCCATAGCTGACGCGGCGTCCGTCGTCGGTCGATAGCCGAGGACCCGCTTGGCTTTGTCTATGCAATGGTCGCAATCGGACAGAGAAAATAGGAAGTGTTCGCGGGCTACGGGGGAGAGGCCGAGCGATTGAAGCGTCTCTTCGACAGGCGCGGCTACAGCGGACGGAATTGAGAACACTCTGGACTTCGACCCCGTTTTTTCAATCACGTCCTCTAGAAAACTTCTATGGGTGAACACATCGTCTGCGCAGATGTTGAATGCTTCGCGGCAAACGCCGGGAGTTCGAGCGCACAGGATGAGCGCGGCGACGGCGTCCCGCGCGGCTACCATCCGGCCTTTCCTAGCTCCGTCGTCCAGCACGAACACGGGCAGATTCATCGATATCGCCTCGAAAAACCAGAGCACGAGTTTGAAATGATAGAAACCTTCTCCTAATATCATCGG
>JAKQBV010000256.1 GCA_029573925.1 bacterium | reverse complement strand
GCGGACAGGAGCATAACTGCGGGAACGGGGCTGAGCGGAGGGGGCAACCTTACGGCGGATAGAACAATATCGCTGGACACATCGTACACGGACGGCCAGTACGTGCTGAAGGCCGGAGACACGATGACGGGCAGCCTGACGATGGGGGCCGGGACGAGCATATACCTGAACGCGTCGAGCTATGCCGGAGCGGGCCAGATACAATCAACCGGCATAGTCAGAATAGCGAACGCTAGCGCGGCGCAGGAATTATACGCGAAACAGGCGTGCGCGTCCGACTCATGGGCGGACTGCGATTCAAACAAGGTGACGAACGGAATGTACGCCAAATCCAACATCAAGACTGCCGCTCAACTCATTTCAACGATCGCGACTGGGACGGCCCCGCTGGCGGTGACATCGACAACCAAGGTGTCCAACTTAAACGCCGACCTGTTGGACGGATACGACTCGCCGCAACTGGGCAACTTCGGCAACTGGCAGGCGCACGGCACGTACTCTAACTGCAACACCGACCCGTCGTACTGGGGATGGAACTATGTGCAGGGAACGACGAACTGTCCGAACGCGACATCGAGCCAGTGGTATAGGGGAAATTTCAGTCTCGGAAGCAACTACCCGATGAGGGGCGCGGGAGGATACAGCCTAGAGCTGGCATATCCGAGATACAGCCCGTCCACCGCCGGGGTGTGGATGAGGACGGTGGAAAACGGATCGATAGGAAGCTGGACGAGGATAGACGGAAGCGAGGACAGATTCGACGGAAGATATGTGTTGAAAACCGGGGACACGATGACGGGCAATCTGAGCATATCGCACGCGGGAAATCCCGGACTGGAACTTCGCGACACGGCGGGAGGAACGCCTTTCGTGGATTTCAGCAACGACGGAGCGACGGATTATGACGCGAGGTTCATACTAACCGGAAACGACGCGCTCGACCTGACGGGAGCATATCTGAACCTGCAATCGGGAGCCAATGTTTACACGATGGAAAGCGGATGGAGCGGGTGGAACATCGCGCTGAAGTTCCCGAACGCGAGCCATGCCGCGCTCTACTATCCTACGGGCGGGCTGCTGTTCGGCATGCATTCGAACACCAACTTCTACTGGGCCAACACGTCCGGGCCGTACTATACGATGACGCTGTCCAACATAGGAGACCTGACGCTGAGAAGCAACGCGACGATTCAGGGAGGCAATGTATATCTGGTGGACGGAAACACGCGGCTGACGAGAGGCTCTGGGAACGCGCTGAGGATGCAGACAGACTCTGGCTATGTGGATATGGGAGCGCAGAACACAGGATGGGCGCACTTCATATCGGACAGAGCCAGTTTCTATTTCAACCCGAAAATAACCGTGGACGGAAACGTGGAGCCGTACACGGACAACGCAAGAGACCTCGGCGCGAACTCCCTCAGATGGCGAAACCTGTACCTCAAGGGAAGCCCGGCAAACGGAGCGTTGGTTCCGAATATCATTCAGTACAAAGTCGGACCGGGAACAGGAGCGGACAACCAGACGCATCAGGTATTGTGCGACGAAGGATACGCGATAATGAACTTTTCGGTTTATCACACGAACTACGCGGACGGAAACATCACGCTGACTTGCGGCTACATAGGCGATCTTCTGAACACGGGAGACAATGTGTGGACAGGCTATTCGGGAACATGCGACGACTGTTGGCACTCGGCTGTTTGCCCGGACGGCTATGTGGCGAGAGGATTTTCCATATACGCGTCCGGAAAGCTCGACAACAATATGAGGCTGTACTGCACAAGAATATCGAGCGGCAACTACACATCATCGACATGGCTGCGGTCGGGCGGAGCGGGAGACAACGGGGACGACGACTGCTGGCATAGCGCGATGTGCCCCGGAGGAACGTATATATACGCGATAACGGTGTGGGCGACGTCGTATCCCGACGAAGACTGGGGAGCCGCCTGCAGAGCGATAAGGCCGTGAGGAAACAATGAGAACAAGAACGCAAAGAATATTTCCGGCTGTGGTTGCCGGACTGATGGTGGCGGCATGGGCTGCGGCATTCGACGCGCATGCGTCCGCCGCTGAAAAAGACATTAAACAAAAACAGATTGAGACGTCGCACATTGTGTTGACATCGCCAGAACTGGCTGTGGATTGGCCAAACAAGATGGCATTCGACAAGGACGCCGGGATCGAGGAGAAAATCGACGAGGCGTTGGCGGAGATAGAGAGACTGAGAAAGGTCGCGTCCAGAGCCACGCTGATTGTTAGCGCGACGCTTCAACGAGCGCCGAAAGAAAACAGGCGAGTCAAGATGACGCTTTCAGGCGGGAAACTGACGAAACCCGTAGAGTGCGCTTCCAACGCGGAGGGAGAATGCGTGTTCATCCTCGCGCCGTTAGGAAGCGACGACCCTGATTACGCGATTGAGATTAGAGAGAAGCGGTACGAACCGTTCAAGGAGAGCTTCCGGATAGGACCGGGAGAATTCGCCCGGATTCCCGTAACAATCGAGTTGACGGAATCAGAGAAACAGAAAAGGGCAAATCCGCCGGATCTTAGTTCATTTTAACGTTTAACGTTTTTTTAAAAAACGTTTTTAGTCGCAAAAAATTGGGTAAAATAAATAACAATATGGTGAACAGATGAACTTTAAACTGAAACGCACAGCATCGAGCGCCTTGATGGCGGCTTTTATGTTCCTGCTGATGAGCGCCCCCGCGCCGGCGAATGTGGTGCAATGGGACGTTGTCCCCGGCGGCGGCGGAGAGATGACCGGGGGAACGAATACGCTGACGACCACCGTGTCGCAAACAGCTACAGGATTGAGCTTAAACGGCGCAAACGAGGCCTCTCAGGGATACCAGATCGCCCTGCCCCTGCCCCCCGCGGCGAACTGCAAGATAGGCGGGGTAGCCTGCGACACAGGCGCATGTTATGGAACTTCAGACGGAGCTTTCACATTTGAGAACGCGGCGGGATGCGCAACTCCCGCGTGCGCCTTTCACCGGGGCGCCACTCAATATTACCGATACCTCTGGCAGACATCGAACATATATACGCATGGAGCCATACAGGCGGGAGCTTCATGGAGCGACGTCAACGGGTATTGTCCGGGCGGAACCTGCGGCAAGCTCGGAACGAGCATGTCGGTGAGCGCGACTTCCAGCGGGACTTGGTATCTGGTTCTGAGGAGCTATAACGGAGGAATCATCGGCGGAGACCTGACGCTGGGCGGATACAGTTTCGACGCCGCCGGGCCGAATGTCGGAACAGTCGCGACATCGAACTACAGCTACAACGACCAGTATGTGAGCAGCAACCACACGATAACGATGAGTTCCATCTCAGACATGGGATGCGCCGGTATGGGAACGTGCGAATACACTATAAACGGCGGCGGCGCATGGAGCGCGGGATCGTATTCCGGGGGCACGTGCGAAGCCACAAACGTGGCCTGCTCCAACGGCGCGGCTCTCGTCATTAACATGAGAGCTTTAGACGCGAAAGGAAACACGACGACAGCGACAGCAGTGAACAGGACATGCGACACCCTGCCGCCGACGGTGACGATAACCGCTCCGGCGGCGTCCTCTTGGCAGAACGACGACTTCGTGGTCAGCGCAACCGTGAGCGACGCGCTATCGGGCGTTAGCGGCTGCGAATACAGGGTGGTGAGCAACAGCGTTCAGACCCTTGGATGGACTTCATACACATGCGCGGCGGGCCCGACAGTGACAGTGGGAGCCGCCGCCAATTGCAATGTTCAGGGCACGGACAAATGCGAGGTTTTCCTCAGGGCCACGGACAATGTGCAGAACGTTTCCACTGCGGTGTCCAGAACGTTCAGCATAGACTGGACGGCTCCTAACAACGTGGCGTCCGTTTCAGCATGGGACAGTTCGGCGAAAACCGTGTCGCTCACTAGCGGCAATTCTTACACATACAACGGCCCGACAGGCCCGTATTTCGAATGGACGGCTCCGTCAGACAATCCCGCCGGCGACAACTCCGGCGTCCACGGCTACTTCGTTTATTTCGGAACCAACTCGCTAGCGGACCCGACGGATTTCCAGTTGGGCACATCTTTTACCAATCCGACATCTCTGACCGCCGGAACAACTTATTACCTGATAATCAAAACGGACGACAACGCAGGCAACGTATCGACTGGAAGCGGTTCTCCGCTATTCGTGTACACATACATTGTGGCGACGCCTGCCTACCTGAGAGTTACCGAGCTTGATTCAGACGCGACGGACGAACCCGACGGCATTCTCAACCTGACAGGCTCCAACGTTGAAGAACGCGTAAGGATAATCCTATACAGCGAATCCAACTTGCAGCACACATACGAGCCGGGAGCGTCGATGTCCGTGACAGTCGATCTAGACAATATAACGACAAGCGGCGCGTACATATCAGCCACAAGTCTGGGCGGAGCGACGCCCGGCCCCGGAGTGACCAGCGTTACCGGGACTCTCTCCGGCGGAGAAGGCTGGATAAAGATAAAAGCTGCCGCCGCACAGGACGAGGCGGTGGAAGTGACCGCGACAGGCTCCGGCCTGACCGGAGTCGGCGGAAGAGACCAAGCTGCCTATATCCTCG
>JAKQBV010000248.1 GCA_029573925.1 bacterium | reverse complement strand
ATAGGCGCGTATATATCCAGCGGCTACACGGCTTTTTGTTCGCTCAACTTTTTATGATTGAACAGCATTGGTGTTACACGCTCAAAATTCCTCCTGATTGCCGCTAATACTCAGGTGGCAATATTGCGTAATCTTGGAGCGCCGCGATCCATAGCCTTCATGTTTGTTATTAGATAATTTTGTTCATTAACATGTGTGTCATGCTCAAAGTTCTTTCCTTTGAGCATGAAGCATTTATCGCAAATTGCCAATGGGAAGTTTTATTCAATTCTCAGTTTAATTTGTCGTATAGTCTAACGCTTCACACCAGCGGGTCCACGAATTCCTTGAGTCCGTGTTTTTTCGCGTCGAGCAGCCTGTCTCTCGCGCCCTTCAAGTACCTGTTCAGCGCGCAGACCCTGTAGCTGAAAAACAACAGCGGTTTTGAGGCTGGATAAAGTTTTTCAAGGGCCGGGATGAGAGGGCGCAGCGCGTTGTGAGCGATGAAAAGGGCGGCCCTGAACGCACGAGCGCCCGCGCCACCGCTCCCGGCCAGCGAGGCGCGCAGCGCGCCCGCAAGCTCCGGATGCCGCCGGACGTATGTTACCGCCGCCGCGCCGCACAGCTCGCGCCTCTCCAGATACAGAGGGAACGGCGCGCACTCGACATGGTCGGCAGAGGCTGCCGGATTGTGCTTCAGCGCCATGCCGAACTCTTTCTTCGCTCTGTGCGCGAACACTGTGTCTGCCATGTAGTACTCGCCGGTGTATCCGCCCGTCTTGAGAAAATCTTCCCTACGGAAAGAGATGTTGCCGTGCAGAGCGTATTTGAAATCCACATTTTCCGGGTCTTTAATTTTGTGGCAAGCCATTAGCGCGCCGGAGCGGCAGGCGTATTCCTCGAAGGGGGACATTGGTTTTCCTGCGGGCCAGTCCAAGCGACCGATGACAGCCGCCGACTCCTCGCTCCGCTCATGCGTCTTCACGTGCTCCTCGACCATCGCCGGATGCGGGATGACGTCGTCGTCTATGAACACGACGATTTCACCGGTCGCCAGCCGCGCGCCCACATTCGACGAGTCTTCCGCTCGGTTCTTCTGCCACGCGTATCTTAGCTTGTACGGAGCCTTGAACGATTCGACCATCTCCCGCGTGCCGTCCGCGCTTTCGTTGTCCACCACCACAACCTCCATGAGTTCGGCGGGATAGGTCTGCTCGGCGAGCGCGGAGAGGCATTTCCGCAGAATCTCTCTGCGGTTGTGCGTGCCTATGGCCACTGTTACTGTTTTCATTTGTTACGCGTCTCCGCCCGCCGCGTCATTCGGCGAGAACCAGAAGCGACCAACCTCCCAGAATCCTTACGGCTGAGTCCGGGCTGACCCTGAATGCGGCTTTTCTGGCGGCCTTGAGAAGTTTCATCTTCGCGCCATGCGCGGGGAAATCCGTCGAGGAGCCGGTGTACGCCCAGTCGACCGTCCGAAGCCCGGCGCGTTCGAGGGCGGCTAACGCGGTGTCTTTGCAGAAGTAGTGGATGTGGCCTAACGCGTTGCGTGTTTCCGCAAGCGCCGCCGGACGCGCGGCCGACAGCGCCGTCATGTCCAGCGGAAAATGAAGCATTTTGTGCCTGCCTTTTTTTTCAAGCTCTCTGAGGAATCCGAAGCAGTCCTCGACGTGCTCTACGATGTCGAGAGCCATGACGACGTCGAAGCCGCCGTCAGCGACGGCTTCCAGCCCGGCGTTGAAAAAGGACAGAGGGCCGCCCGCTTTCGCAGAGCAGATTTCGAACGCCTGAGGGGACGGCTCATAGCCCGCGAAGCTGACGTCCGGCCCCAAAAGGCGTGACATCGCGGCAAGAGTTTCTCCGGAGCCGCAGCCGACGTCGCAGACGGACCGCGGGCGTATGCCGTTGCGTTTTAGCATCTCGACGACATGCCCCGCCTTCCACGCGGCGTCCGCCGCGCCCCAGCCGGGGTTGTTCGATAGGTATGTCCCGTCAGAATAGATGTCGGTCATTTTTTGTCCGTGCCGCGCGCCGCGCGCGGTTTCTTATATTGTATCAGCAAGAGGCCGCAGACGAAAGACGGCGGTTTCTATCGAGCCGCGCGTCCTGTATAATACGGCGGAACGCGGGTTTCTGCCCGCGAAGCGCGCAGCAACGTATCGAAGGGACAGGCAATTGGAAGAAAGCGGAGAAAACCTAGGAACCGCCGCAACGCCTGCGACTGCTCCGCGCGGAGAAATGCTCAGGAGCATCGCAGAGACATTCGGCACGAGAGCGCTTCTCATAGGCGTGAACTTCGCCGTCTCAATCGCCACGGCAAGGATGCTGCTGGAAGAAGGCCGAGGGCTTCTGGCGGTGGCGATGTTCATAGGCTCTGTAGGCATACAGCTTTCAGGTCTGGGTTTGCACACGTCGAGCGTTTACTTCCCGGCGCGGGACCGAACGCTTATAGGGCCGGTTCTGGCGAACGCGATGGCGGTATGCCTTGCGGCGGGGCTGATCTCGGCGGCGGGCGCGGCGGCGGCGGCGCGCTTACGGCCGGACCTATTTTCCATCGACGGCTCTCTGCTTTTCCTCGCCCTCCTCTACATCCCCGTCGGACAGACCATCACCGTGACTTCCAACATGTTGCTCGGTATGAAAGATGTCAGGGCATTCAACGTCTCCACAATCGGGCCTCCGGTTCTTTTTCTTGCGATGTTGTGCTTCGCGTATTTCACAGGCGGAGCGACGCCCGTGTCCGCGCTCGCGATGGCGATAGTCAGCATGATTCCGCTTGCGGCATGGGGAACCGCGAGAATCGCTAGGCAGGCTTCCGGCAAGCCGGAATTCTCTCCGACGCTTCTTAAAGATATGTTCAGCTACGGCGCGCGCGCTTACGCCGCCGCATTCCCCGCTTTCCTCGTGTTCAGGGTGGACGTCGTTCTAATCTTTAAATATCTCGGCGCGGCGGAGGCGGGAATATACTCGATCTCGGTTGCGCTAGCCGGACTTCTGCGGATACTGCCCCAAGTGGCCGGACAAATCGTGCATCCGAAGCTGTGCGGCATGGAAAGGTGGGATGAAAAACTGGCGCTGACTAAAAAAACGGCGCTAGGCATAACCGCCGCAACGCTGCCCGCGATGGCCGCCGCCGCGCTGCTCGCAAAACCCCTCATAGTCCTCTTCTACGGGAAAGCGTTCGCGCCCGCAGCCGTTCCTTTCCTGCTTACATTGCCCGGCATATTCGCTTGGAACCTTCAGAGCGTCGTGGGAAAAATACTGATCTCGGACGGATACAGCGGAAAGATAGTGATCGCGTGGTTCGCCGCGCTGGCGGTAAACCTCGGCCTGAACATCGCGCTGATACCGAAGATGGGGCTGCCGGGAGCGGCCATCGCATTCAGCGCCGCCCTCATCGCTCTGAGCGCGGCCATACTTTTCATCATCTTTTCTACCGACAGAAAGATGCGGCGCGCGGGCGGATCCGGCGCGTCCGGCGGAGGAGCCGCTTAATGAAGATTTTCTCCCCGGCCCGCATTTTTAAATCGAATCCCCGGCTGCCTGATATCGCGGCTCTGTTCGCCCTGCTCGTTCTCGCGTTCCTTTTCTACTTTCCGTCCAACGGACCTCTCGAATCCAGATACATGTACTATTCCGACGCGGTGGAGAGAAGCCTTTCTATCTGCAATCCTGAATATGACAACAGCTTTCAGCGCAACAAGTGGGAGACGTTTTCTCCGTTGGCCACGCTGATAATGAATATATCGATGCGGTTTCTTCATGAGCGCCCGGACGCCGCTGTTATGGCGGCTCACATGGGGACGATAGTTATTTCGGTGGTCGCGCTCTATCTGCTGAGCAGGCTATTCATGTCCTCGCTCGCGGCGTTTTCAACGACGGCCCTTATATTCTGCGGACGGGTTCTGCTGCCGCTTGCATACGGATTGGGGCAGAGCAATATCCACATCTTGCTGCCCGCTTCGCTGGGAGCTGTCTTCTTCGCGTCGTGTGCGCTTGCGCCGGGGAAAAACCCTAGAAGAAAACTCAACATCCTCGCGGCGGCCGCGTGCCTTGCGGCGATCTACTGCCTCGGCAACCATGAGACGGTGTACGCGGCGGCGTGCGCGTTCATCGCCGCAACCGCGCTGTCGGCGGCGTGGCTGGCGAGATCGATCCGCAACAAACGGCCTGCCTACTGGCCGCCGAAAGCTTTTTATTCGCTAGCGGCGACCTCGGCGGTCATGGGCGTCCTCCTCATGTCCGCATCCCGCTCCGCGATTCCGCAACGGCAGGAACCGGCTCCTCTCTTGAAAATGCTTGCTTATCACTCTTTCCTTCAGCCGACTATAGGAGACGCGACATCCGAGTCGAAGACGCGCTCGAAAGACCGTCTTCGCGTGTTGCAAGGCTCTTTCGTCAACGGCGAATACCTCACTGAATACGGCCGCCACCATGAGCACACTTTTCTGCGGCCCGGACCGGGGTTCAATGGGATAATACCGTTGTTCATTTTTCCGGGCTTTATTTTCGGAGTCGCATTTTTAATTTCAGAGGCAAGGCGATTTAGGGAAAACCGGGAATCGCCGGGGAACCGAAGGCAACAATGGTTCATGTTTTTTATCTGGGTTCTTCTTGCATTTTTTGCTCTTACGGCGGCGGCTTCTATGGACCCCAAGCCGACTCGCTACACATTTTCTATATTCGCAGTCTTTGCGGTTGGAGTGTGGGGATACGAATATGCGCCGCGTGTCTTGGCAAGCATGATCGCGAGACTGCTCGGCGGCTCCGGGATTCGCTTGGAACGTGTTCTGAAAATCGTTTCATCAATCCTGTTGTTGATTTTTCTCGGGGCGCATATTCACAAAAACTATCTCGACCTTAAAACCTACGAGCAAGAATACGCCCATCAGATTCCCTCCGCATATTTCAATCCCCTGATAGACATGGCTTACGCGGCGGCGGAAGGAAAAGACGCCGCCATCCTCTTCTACACCGGAGACCGGTCCAACAAGTTCAACTCCCATGTGTCCCTCGGAATTAAGCAGAACTGCGGGGTCCCGCCGAACATCCGTTTCGTCCGCAATAGAAAAGAAGTCGAAAGCCTTCCGGGGTCTGTCCGGGTAATCCCGATAGACGCGAGGATAGGGATTCCCGACAGCCTGTACTATTTGCCCCGCAGCAAATGGCCCGACCGACATTAATAAGAAATATTTCAAACAGTGTTGTTCAATAGTCAAACAATAAAAACAAACAGCCCCCGTTTTGAGTCGGGGGCTGTGGGAATTGCTTGTTTATGCCGCTATGCGCGCCGGCGGGTCACTGTCCGGCGGGCGGAACCGGGGGCATGGGCGGAACTTCGGGCGTCTTCTGAACCCCGACTTTATCAAGCTTGTCTTTGTGGAGCACGAAGTTCTTCTGCTTCTTCAGAGCTTCGACAGTCTCTTCGGAAATCTTCTCTTTTTTCTCGGCCAGCATTTTCTGTTTGATGCCTTCCTTGACTTCCTCGAACGGGGTGGCGTCGACTTCCGTCTTGTCATCGGCTATAACGATGTGCCATCCGAAGCGGGACTGAAAAGGCTCGCTTATCTGCCCTTTATTGAGAGCGAAGGCGACGGATTCGAATTCGGGAGCCATCTGGCCGCGATCAAACCAGTCTAGGTTTCCGCCGTTGGCGCTGCTGGGGCACTTTGATTTCTCTTTGGCGACTGCGGAGAACGTGTCCGGGGCGGCGGCGACTTTTGCGTGCAACGCGCGCGCCTCCTCCTCCGTGTCAACCAATATATGTCTTGCTTTCATTTTGCCGCTTGAAAACTCGGCTTTGTTTTCGTCGTAGTATTTCTTAACCTCTTCGTCGGAGACGACGACTTTCGCCACTTGCGGCTCGATTTCTTTCGTGAAATACGTCTGAGCAAGTATCTGGTTGACGTAGAAATCGATCATCGCCTTGGTTTCGGGGTCTTTGTCGTAACCTTTGTCGCGGGCGGCGGAGGCTAGAGCCATGAACTCGGCCACTTTGGAAACCAACTGTTCCTTCTGCGCCGGGTCCTGAAGCTGCTGCTGAACCATCGGGGCGAGGTGCGGAATCGCGTAGTTAAGGTCTTCAGCGGTAAGTTTTCCGCCGTCGAACTCGGCGATGACCGTCGGGGCGTCAGCGCCCTGTTTAGCCGGATCCGCGGGAGTCTTCTTGCAACCTGCGGATAGGGCGATAAACGGAGCGATTACACAACAAATGACAAGCTTCTTGGACTGTTTCAAGGCTTCAGCCTCCAATGTGGGATTGTGGGTCGCCGTCGGGCGGCTCAGTTGAGTTGCGAGAGCCTTTCCATCGGGCTGATAATGTTGGTTATTTTAATGCCGAAGTTCTCGTCGACTACGACCACCTCGCCGCGCGCGACGAGTTTGCCGTTGACCATGATGTTTATCGGCTCGCCCGAAAGGCGGTTAAGCTCCACCACCGAACCGGGACCGAGGTCGAGAACTTTCTGTATGGCCATTTCAGTTCTGCCGAGTTCGACTACCACCTGAAGCGGCACGTCGAGAAGGGTTTCGATGTTTTTAGTCGCAAAATCCGGATGGGATATTGCGGCGGGCGCGGCGGCGGGAGCCGCTGACGCGGCAGGCGCGGCGGCTATGGGAGCGGGAGCCGGAGAGTCGTCCAGCATGGCCGCTAAATCGTCTCCGCCGAAATCGTCCATAGAGGGGGGCGGAGGCGCAGCAGGCGCGGACTTCGCGGGCGCCGGGTCGTCCAGCATCCCTTCAAGTCCGGCCAAATCGTCCGCTGTCAGCTCCTCGGCAGCGCCGCCGCCTTCGGCGGGGCCTTCCGTCGGGTCCTGCACTTCAGCCAACAACGCGTCTATTTCATCCTGATTCAGGGTGGGGTCGCCCATTTATCTCTCCTCCCGGCCTCTACCGCGCGATTGTTTATTTATTGAATCGGTTGCGATAATTCGATTGCTCCGATAATATTATTGTTGCAATTTTAACTATTATATCAGAATAAGTAAAGCCGGAAATAAAAAATAATAAGCTAAAAAAAGCGTGTGGACGGGGTGTTTTTTGCCCTTTACAGACGAATTGACGGAGATTGCCGCTCATGGAGATGAACGATATTCTGGAAAAAGCGGTTCAGATGGGGGCGTCGGACGTGCATTTCGCCCGCGGGCTTCCACCTGTGTTCAGGATCGGCGGCAAACTCACCCGCGTCGGCGAGGAAAAGCTCGAATGGGACATGGCCAAGAGACTGATTTTTTCCATTATGTCCGACGAGCAGAAGCACCGGCTGGCGGATGAAAAAGAAATTGACTTCTCCCATAGCATAACAGGCGGACGGTTCAGGGTTAACGCTTTTTACGACAACTACGGCGTCGCGGCGGTGATGCGGGTCATCCCTCCGAGGCCGCCGGACATGAAAGCCGTGCTTATGCCGCCTGTGGGGTTCCACCTAGCGCGGATGAAAAACGGGCTTGTCCTTGTGACCGGCCCCACAGCCAGCGGCAAATCCACCACGCTCGCAGCCATGGTCGACCTCATCAACCGAGAGCGAGAGGCGCATATCATCACGGTCGAGGACCCGATCGAGTTCCTGTTCGACAGCGAGAAAGGTCTTGTCCACCAGCGCGCGGTCGGACCGAACACCAACTCTTTTTCATCCGCGCTCCGGGCCGTCCTCAGGGAAGACCCCGACGTGCTTCTGGTCGGCGAGATGCGCGACATGGAGACGATGATGGCGGCAGTGACGATAGCCGAGACCGGCCCGCTGGTGCTTGCCACCCTTCACACCGTCAACGCCGCCCAGAGCATCGGCAGAATCGTCGAAGTTTTCCCTTCCTACCAGCAGCAACAGATACGCTATCAGCTTTCGGTGACTCTCAAGGGGGTCATCTCGCAGCAGCTTGTGCCTCGCGCGGACAAACCGGCCAGAATCGCCGCCCGCGAAATTCTCGTCGTCACTCCCGCTATTTCCAACCTCATTCGCGACGGACAGATACACCGCATCCCCGAAGCCATCCGCGCCGGAGCCGACCTCGGCATGATCTCGATGGACGATTCTCTGCTTTTCTACTTTAAAAAAGGAATTATCAGCAAAGACGACGCTATTTCCCGCGCGTCCAATCCGGACGCGATGCGGGCCGCCGTCGAGGGGTGAATCCATGACTCTGGACATTTCGGAGCTGAAGGGCATCGAGCTGTTCGCGCAGTTCAAGGACGAAGAGCTTGCCCGGTTCGCTCCCGTCATAGAAAAAATAGAGCTTTCTTCTGGAAGGAATCTGTTCGTCGAGGGAGACCCCGGCGATTCTCTGTGCATAATCGTCAGCGGCGCGATCCGGGTATACAAGACCATAGACTCGATGGCGGGGGAAGAAAAATCGCTGGCCCTGCTCTCCGCGGGCGCATATCTCGGAGAGATGACGCTTCTGGAAGGCTCTCCCCGATCGGCATCGGCGCGCGCGGAGTTCGACTCCATTATTTTCAAAATCACGCGCGACAACTTCATCCGACTGTTGCGCGAATACCCGCAGGCCGCCATCAGGTTTTTCGTCTCTTTCATGAACGTCCTGTCCGAGCGGCTGAGAAGAACCAACGAGGAGCTTGTCGTGCTGTACGAGATAGGCAAGGTGGTGGGAGCCGCCCCGCCGATAGACCAGCTCCTTGAAGGCATTCTCCGACCGCTGGTCAACACCGTGAAAGTGGAAATGGGAGCAGTCTTCGTTCTGAACGAAATCACCGGAAAGCTTGAGTGCAAACACGCCGTCGGACAAGGCTCTTCCGACATGCTTAATGTAAAAATCCGCGAAGGCGAAGGAGTCGTCGGAAAGGCCCTAGCCGAGCAGGAGACGCTTTGCGTCAGGAATTTCGACGACGCCCCGGAATGCGCCGGGCTGCCCAGACTCGGCTTCGAGCGGCCCGACATGCTGATAGCGCCTCTGGCGCGGGCCGGACGCCCTTTCGGCGCCCTGCTCCTCGCCCAGCGTCTCGACGGCAAGAGCTTCGACAACGCCAACATCAACCTCATCAACGGCGTCGCCTCTCAGGCCGCCGCCGCCATCGAGGCCGCTC
Source organism: bacterium (assembly GCA_029573925.1). Classification (GTDB taxonomy): domain Bacteria; phylum UBP15; class UBA6099; order UBA6099; family UBA6099; genus UBA6099. Next base: position 4,067 of record JAKQBV010000248.1, on the reverse strand, counting down.
TCTTCCAGCAGGACACCGCCGCAAGGGAAAACTTCGATAGAAAATCAATTATGTTTTAGCAAAACATGATGCGTTAAGGGAAAACTTTTGAAAAAGTTTTCCCTTAAAATCCCTTTCAAAACATTTCATGCTAGCGCCGATGTCGCGGCTTCGCCTGCGCCATCGGCGCGTATCAGCGAAAAGATATTGAGAAAGGGTTTTCAAAGGAATCATGTTCATAAACGATTTTACATAGGGCGTCGCGAAGAGGCACGCGAGAGCGCGCCCTTCGCGACGACCATTGAAACGTTTTGAAGAGATTCCAAAGAGAAACTTTTTCAAAAGTTTCTCTTTGGCCGCCGGCGGCGTTTTAAATTTGATTGTTCTGTTTCCCGCAGTCTCATGGAATATTTCATTTGCGCGGCGTTATAATTGCGCCATAACAGCCTGACGGCGCTCCGGAGGCCCTTGTGGCGGACCGAGATAGACTCAACAACATCGTCGCTCTTTCTTCCTTCGGCATATTTCTCGTCGTTTTCGGACACTCCTACGCAAACCTGACTCTCAATGACGATTCTTTTATGCGCTTCATGTATTCCCTGCGAAGCGTTATCTACAGTTTCCACATGCCCTTGTTCATATTCATATCGGGATATCTTTTTCTCCACACGACAAACCGCGCCGGGAGCCTCCCTTTCGCCGGTTTCGTCAAAAAAAATTCGTCAGGCTTCTCGTTCCATATCTGATTCTCAGTCCGCTGGCGTTCGCGGAGAAATCCTTTTTCGCTCAGTTCGCGTGGAAACACACCGAGGTTAGCTTCAGAACATTCTTTCGAGGCGTCATATACCCCCTCTCCAACATGAACACTTTCTTCTGGTTCCTGCCGACATTGTTCGCGATATTCCTTTTCGCGCCGCTGATGCGCAAGACCCTGTCGGAAAAAGGAAACGCCCCGCTAATCGTCCTCATAACGGCAGCCCTCGCCTCTCTGAACATCTTCCTCCCGTTCGCCGACGTTCAGATATTGAACATCGCCGGAATCGCCCGGCTGTCCGTCTATTTCTGGCTCGGCTGCCTTTTTTACTCCTGCGTTCCGCCGACAATGCCGTCCGCCTCGCGCTTCGCCGCCTTCTCTCTTTCTCTCTTCGCGTTCATATTTCTTAATATCACAATCATCGCCTCCGGCAAAACTCCTCTCCTCTCTTTCCTCGCCGCCGTCTGCGGCATTCAGGCATCCTTTTTTCTTTTCAGCATATTCCCCTCCCGGCTGCATTCCTTTTTTGCGCCCATCAACGGTTATTCATATCAAATCTATCTGCTGTCATGGTTTTTTCAGACCGCCGTCCGCGTCGCGGCTTATGTTATTCTTAAAATGAACATTCACGCCGCTTTCGCGCTTATGCTTGTCTCCGGATTGGCAGGCCCCGTCCTGACGGCGAAAGCCGTTGAAAGATTCCTGCCGAAAATCGGCTTCATCATCGGCTTGCAAACCCCGCCTGCGGACAACAACAAAGAGCCGCGCCCCTCGCCCGCGCCCCTCTAGCAACCCGGATTCTGATATCGTGTTTGAACTCTTTTACGTCGTTGTTCCCGCCGTCCCCATTGGGAAGCGCAAAAAAAACAGACGCACTCGCTCCAGATTTGAAACGGACTCCGAACTGACACGTTCCTTTCTGGCAACAATTATTCCGAATCCGTCGTTAGGCTTCGGGAGCGATTGTTCAGAGCGGATGAAATGCGAGGCGCAAGACGCGTTTTTGAAGTAGGGGCGGAGTTGCCCCGCCCCAAATTGTCGTAGTTATTGGGCGCGGAAACCGCGCCCCTACAGAACAAAAAATGCGGCGGCAACGAAGCAGTTCGACACTATGATAATCGCCCCGGTTCGATGGCTCCATCGTCGAATCCGGGTTTAATGCGCGTCGGCGTTGATTTTGCGATATGGCTTTTTACAAAACCACAATACGATTCAGGAACACCCGCTCTATTCCTTTAGTCGGGCGCCGGGCGGGCAATACGGATTCCGGCGGGGGTCATCTGCGGTAGTCGGCGCCGCGTTTGAATTCCCGGTCTATGTATTTGACGACGTCCTGTCTGGCGGGATATCTGACAAGATTGTAGTGGTCCATGATGACGTTGGCGACGCCGTCGCAGTAGTCGTCGAAAGCGGAGAGCTTGAGCTGCGCGGCTTCTCGGTATGGCGTAGCGGCGGCGATTCCGTCCGCCCGCGCAGCGCCGCTCATCTCGCCGTCGTACAGCGGCAGACCGGTCTCGACGAGTAGAATCTTCGTCTGGACGGCCTGCGAGCCTTCGACCAAGCTGACCTTCTTGAGGCCCATGTATTTCGATTCCTTGACGTCCGTCAACTGCTGTCTGCCGAGGTTCCCGACGTAAACGATGTCCGCCGGGTATTTTGCGAGCATTTTTTTAATGAACTGCTCGGAGCTTCTCTCCTTGTACGGGACGCGGGAGAGGTCTTCTTCGGGAACGACGACCCGGAAGTAGCCGGTCTCTCTGAGGGAGGCGGCTATCTTGTCGGTGTGGACGTCTGCGGGGGCGGGGTTCCATCTTTCTGTTCCGCGCGGGTTCTCGAACGGCAGCGCGAGGATGGTTTTCTTGTGATAGACGGATTTGAAGACTTCGTAGAAATCGAGGACGACGAGGGGGGCGAGGCTTTTGAGCGGAACTTCACTGTCGGCTTCGGAGAGGCGCGCGTAGGGGATGTATTCCGAGGCGACGGCTATCTTGACGGGGTTGAAGGGGATGCCTGATTTCTGGACGATGTAGCTGAAGTTGGAGGCTAGCGTGTCGTTGCGCGGGTCGAGTTCGAGGGCGCGGTAAGCGCGCTCCTGCGCTCCTTCGATGTCTCCCGAGCGGAACATGCAGAGGGCGGCGTTGTTCAGAGGGCCGGACCTCGGACATCCGCGAGACACCGCCGCTTCGAGCAGTCCGGCGGCTTCGTCGCATTTGCCCGCGAACACCAGCATGGATGCCAGATTCGCCGCCGCGCATCCGTCGTTTTCGTCAGCTTTAACGGCGGCGTTGAAGTCTTCCACGGCCAGTTCGGGCCTGTTGAGTTTCAGGTTGACGTATCCGAGGCTGTTGCGGGCGACGGAGTGAGCGGGAGATTTTTCAAGGGCCGACCTGAAAATGACGGCGGCCTCGTGAATCCTGCCGCGCTCGGCGGCGACCAGCCCGGACACCGTCAGGTAGTCGGGGTCGGCGGGATGTATCTCAAGCGCTCTCTTGATGTCCGTGTCCGCTTTCTCTATGTCTTTGACGCTGAGGTTGTATCTTGCCGCGCGGTAGTATTCGGCGGCGCGCTCTTCGGCGGTCATCTCGAATTCTTTAAGTTTCTGTTCCTCGCGCTCTTCGCCGGAGAGAGTTCCTCTTGCGCGGGGGGCGCGCTCGTATTCGGGCTGTTTTTCCGGTTCGACGGCCTTGGCCGCCGCCGCCGGGACAGATTCGGATGTTTTCTTTTCCGCAACCTGAGCGGACGCGGGCTGCGCTTCTTCTTCGGACGCCGGCCTTCTCTGCCTCAACACAGGTTTGTCTTCTACCGGTTCCGCCGCAACGACGACAGGCGCGGGGGCCGGGGCCGGGGCGGGTTTCGTTTCAACCACGGGAGCCGGAGCGGGGTCGGGTTTCGTTTCAACTATAGGCTCGGGAGCGGGAGATGGTTTAGCTTCGACCACGGGAGCCGGAGCGGGTTCAGGTTGTTTTTCGACAACTCTCGCCGGGGCGGCAACAGGTTCGGGCTTTTTCTCCTCTGCGACCACAGGCGCAGGCGCAGGAACAGGCTCGACTGCAGGAGCCGGGGCCGGGGCGGGTTTCGTTTCAACTACAGGCGCGGGAGCGGGGGATGGTTCAGCTTCGACCACGGGAGTCGGTTCCGGAGCGGGTTGTTTTGCGACAACGACCTTCGCGGGGCCGCCCTGACGCGCTGGCGCGGGATCAGGTTTTTTCTCTTCGACCGCCGGGGCGGGCGCGGGAGCGGCGGCGGCGACTGTCGCCGGGGCGGCGGGCGCGGGAACAGGCTCAGGTTTTTTCTCTTCCGCTACTGCGGGAGCCGGAGCGGGTTTCGCTTCGGT
>JAKQBV010000243.1 GCA_029573925.1 bacterium | reverse complement strand
AGGCAGTCCGGCACGCACATATCGGTAATCACCGAGACGCCGAAAACGCGCATGCCCGCGTGTTTGGCGACGATGACCTCCGGGACAGTGCTCATTCCCACGGCGTCCGCCCCCATATTGATGAACATACGGTACTCGGCGGCGGTTTCGAGGTTGGGGCCTGTCACCGACACGTAAACGCCTTTGTGAGCGTCTATTCCCTCTTCGAGAGCGATTTTTTCCGCGAGCGCGATCAGCGCTCTGTCATACGGCTCCGACATGTCGGGAAACCTCGGCCCGAGCCTGTCGTCGTTCGGCCCGATTAAAGGATTTGCTCCCATCATATTTATGTGGTCGTCGATAATCATAAGCGAAGCGGGCCGGAAGAACCTTCTCATTCCGCCCGCCGCGTTGGATACTATCAGAGTGTCCGCGCCGAGCGCCCGGAGAACTCTCACCGGGAAAGAAACCTGCTCGACGGAGAACCCCTCGTAAAGGTGGAATCTTCCCTGCATCGCTATGACCGGCCTGCCGCTCAGCTTGCCGAAGAGCAAATTGCCTTCGTGCGCGAATATGGTTGGTTTGGCGAATCCGGGGATTTCCTCGTATGGGATGGAAGTCTCAATCTCGATTTCCTTTGCGATCGCGCCAAGGCCCGTGCCGAGTATTATCCCTGTGGGCGCGGAGAAATCCGTTTTCGCTCTTACCGCCTTGACCGCCGCCTGTATCCTGTCATATAGTCCGCTCATTGCTTTCTCCATCTGTCCGGTTGTTCGTTGAGTATCCGCTCGATAGTCAGAGCGGCGGTCGCTCCGTCGGCGCAGGCAGTTACAACCTGCCTGTTTCTCGGCCTGCGGGCGTCGCCCGCCGCGTATACACCGTCCATGCTCGTTCTCATTTCATTGTCCGTGACGATGAATCCGTTTTCATCCAGATCAAGCGCGCCGCGCGCGAAATCCGTGGCGGGTTTAATTCCGACATAAATAAAAACGCCGGAGCAGGGCAAATCTCTCTCTTCGCCGGTAGCGGCGTCTTTGACTCGAAGAGCCTTCACTTCAGCGTCGCCGAGGATAGCCGTCGGAATGCTGTTCAGCGCGAACTCGATGTTGTCTTTTGAAGCGGCGGCGTCCTGAGCCGCTTTTGCCGCTCTTAGCTTGTCTCTTCTGTGGACGATATAAACTTTCCGGCATAGTTTCGCCAAGTAGGACGCCTCCTCGACAGCGGCGTCGCCGCCGCCGATCACGCACACATCCTGTCCCTTAAAAAAATTGCCGTCGCAAACCGCGCAGTAAGAGACGCCTCTGCCGCGAAGTTCAGCCTCTCCGGGCGCGCCAAGTTCTGCTGGAGCCGCGCCGGTGGCCGCGACCACCGCCCTCGCTTTTAACTGCCCCATGTCCGTCTCGACAGTTAAAATGCCATCGGAGTCTTTTCCAACTATGCGTTCGACCGTAGCGTATGTCGATTCGGCGCCGAACCGCTTGGCGTGCTCGAACATCAGCTCGCCTAGTTTAGAGCCTTCAACTCCTTCGTGAAAACCCGGATAGTTGTCTATCCATTCA
>JAKQBV010000629.1 GCA_029573925.1 bacterium | reverse complement strand
CAGACGGATATCCCGAAAGGCGACCCGCGCAACCCCATGACAGCCGATGATATTGCTGAAAAGTTAAAAAGGTTTTCAGCGGGCCTAGACGCGGACCGCGCGCGGCGAATAACTGATCTTGTCCTTGATCTTGAAAATGTTAAATCAATAAGCGATCTGACATCGCTAATATGACAGCCACCGGGAGGCAGTAATGGACTTTAATCTTGACAAAGATCAACAGATGCTTGTGGACATGCTTAGAAAGATGGGAAAACGGGAGAATTTCAAACAGCTCGCCGTGGAGATTGACAAAACAGGCGAGTTCCCGGATTTTCTGATGAAAAAGTACGGAGAACTGGGGCTTTTAGGCATGACTCTTTCGCCCGAATACGGAGGCGGAGGGCAGCCGAACATCAATGCCATACTCGCGATTGAAGAACTTGCAAAATTCAGCCCGATGATAGCCGCGCCTATTTTTGAGTCCAACATAGGACCGGTGAGGGTCATAGACGCGTATGGAACCGAAGAACAGAAAAAAGCGATTATTCCCGGCGTGTGCAAGGGCGAGAAAAGCGTGTCCGTATGCATGACGGAGCCGGAGGCGGGTTCGGACCTTACTTCGCTTTCCACAAAACTTGTAGAGGACGGCGACGGCTATCTGCTCAACGGTAGAAAGACATTCATAACCGGAGGCGGGGAGGCCAGCCACTATCTCGTTTATTCCAGATACGGGGACACGCCGGACTACAAAGGCATAGGAGCGGTCATAGTCGAAAAAAGCGCGCCCGGTTTCACTTTCGGAAAGCAGGAGGATTTCATGGGGTTGCGCGGGATGCCTTCTTGCGACTTGATCTTTGAGAATGTAAAAATTCCGAAGGAAAACATCGTTCTTCGCATAGGCGAGTTCAAGAAACTTATGACGACATTCGACGTGGAAAGGTGCGGGAACGCGGCCATGTGTCTCGGCACCGCAGCCGGCGCCATAGAAGAAGCGAAAGCCTACGCCATGGAGCGCAAGGCGTTCGGACGTCCGATATGCGAATTTCAGGACATACAATTCTCAATAGTAAACATGGCGATGAAGCTGGACGCCGCGCGCCTGCTCGTTTACCGCGCAGTGACCGGAGCCGGGCGCGGTTTCCCCTCAATGTTAGAAGCGGGCATGGCAAAATGTTTCGCCAACGAGATGGTCGTTGAAGTCACCGACGCCGCGATGCAGGTGTTCGGTGGATACGGATACAGCAAGGAGTTCCCCGTCGAGAGGATGCATCGCGACGCTCTGGCGTGGCGCGTGGCCGGAGGCACTGTGCAGATGCTTCGCGTGGCTATGGCCAGCATCATGTTCGCGCGGCGATTCAATCAGAAAGCCTGATTTTTAGACTCTTTCAATTTGTTTTTGTTTCAGCGGCGAATTCATTGAGCGTCTAGATTATTCGTCGGGCTGTCAAATTGCTTTTGCCACTGACTGATAAATCCGTTTGCGCAATACCGAAATTCAGCATAGAATAACAAAAATATTTTTATGCGCGTAACATGCCCTGCTTTATCTAATTGAAAGCAAAACTAGAAAAGGTGATGAAGATGACTAAAACCGCCAAACAAATAAAGCAGGAGGGAATAAGCGATTTTAAGAAACACATCAACTTAACCCAGACGATATTTTTGAAATCGGTGGGACTTGAGGTGCTGGAAGGCAAACGGCTTGGCGTTCATCTGTGGGACGTGGACACGCAGGAGCGGTACATAGATTGCTTCTGTTCCGCCGGAAGTTTCAATGTCGGCAGAAGAAACACGGAGATTGTGGACGCGCTGGACGCCGCGATTGACAGTTGGGGGATGGGAGATGGCATGTTCCCGTCAGGCCCGAAGGCGGCGCTTGCTGAGAAGCTGGTCGAGATTGCGCCCGAAGGCCTTAACAATGTTATGTTGTGCTCCGGTGGCGGAGAAGCGAACGATTCCGCTCTCAAGATGGCGCGCGGCGTGACAGGCCGAAAAGAAGTCATTTCGTTCGTGAAGGCGTATCATGGTCACACTGGGTTTTCGCTGTCGGCGATAGGAAAACCGATTTACAGGGATTCTTTCGAGCCGCTGATTCCGGGGTTCACGCACGAGCCGCCTATGAACGACCTAGAAGCTGTCAAGAGGATTGCCGGAGCGGACACGGCGGCGATCATTCTCGAACTAGTTCAGGGCGAAGCGGGCATTTTCGTGGCCGAACAGAAGTTTTTAGAAGGTCTGAGAAAGATATGCGACGAGAGAGGCATACTGCTCATTTTCGACGAGGTTCAAACCGGTTTCGGCCGAACGGGCAAGATGTTCTGTTGCGAGCATTACGGAGTGACCCCCGACATAATGACGACGGCGAAGTCGCTTAGCGGTTCCGTCTATCCGATATCGGCTGTCATATTCAACGACCGCGCGCGCAAGTTTATGGAAGCCAATCCGGATATGATTGTGTCGACTTTCGGCGGCGGGGATTTGGCCTGCGTTGTCGGGCTTAAAGCGATTGAATTCCTTGAGCAGAACAACATCCCGCGACACGCTGCGGAAATGGGAGACTATATAGGCGGCGCGATTCTGAAGCTGGTGGAAAAACACAAAGGGCTTGTCAAAGAAGTGCGCCGCAAAGGGCTTATGATCGGGCTTGAGTATACGCACGACATGATGGGGCCGCTGATGTCGTTCTTCCTCGGCACAAACGGAGTTATGGCAATTTTCAGCGCAAACAACCCGAAAGTCATGAGGCTCATGCCTCCGATCGTTATTAACAAGGAGGAAGCCGACAGACTTATTGCGGCTCTGGACAACTCGATGGCGTCGGTCAAAAAATCCGCGAAGATTATCGAGGCGGCTTCAAAAATTCCGCTCGTCGGAAACGCTATCGGAGTGCAGGAGTTGCAAGTATTCCTGATTTTAATCGCAAAAACAATCGGAAAAGTTATTCCCAAAAGCGGACATTGATTCGCGACGGAATCAGCCTGCGGAGGCGATATATGAGCATGCCTACGGAAACCAAAGAAATTATCGAACAGTACGCCCGGCGCGTCAGCGAGGCGCGGGTGTCGAAGCTTGAGAGATACGGACTTAAAATCGCTCTTGCTGAACGCAAAGGCGCGAAGGCGACCGATACCGATGGCAAAAGCTATTATGATTGTTATTGCTCAGGAGGCAAACAGGTTCTCGGTCATCGAAGGCCTGAAATCGTATCCGCGATGCGCGAAGCCATCAAACAGTGCGATCTTGGGAATTTCATTCTGATGTCCGCGCAGAAGGCGGCGCTAGCCAAGACATTGTCGAATATAACTCCGGGCAATCTCAAGAACACGGTGTTCGGCGTCAGCAGGGGCGAGGCTAACGACTTCGCGATGAAACTGTCAAGAGGAGCTACTGGGAAGAAAGAGATTGTATGTTTTGAAGGAGCCTCCCACGGCCAGACGGCGTTCGCGCTCACAGCCACTGACGACCCCGGACAGGAAAAACTTTTCGGGCCGCTCATACCGATGTTCAATAGAGTCCCTGCGGATGAGGCGGCGCTTGAGAAGGCCGTTACGGACAAGACGGCGGCGGTCATAATAGAGCCGATCCAGAGCGACGCGGGTGTGATATTCAAGCAGGCTTCGCTGTTGAAAAAGGCGAGAGCGGTTTGCGACAGGCACGGCGCCGCCCTGATTTTTGACGAGGGCCAAACTGCTTTCGGACGCGCAGGACTGTTGTTCGAGAGCGAGCGTTCTGGCGTCGCTCCGGATATCCTAACGGTCGCTCAGGGGATGGGCGGAGGAATGTATCCCATTACCGCGACTATTTTCACATCGCGTCTGAACAGATTCATGCTTACGCATCCGCTTGTGCATCTTTCAACTTTCGGCGGGGCGGATATCGGTTGCATGGTTGCGATGGCGACCATCGATCTGATAAAGAAAGATCAGCTTTGCAAAAACGCGGAGGAACGAGGCAGGCAGCTTCTTGAAGGATTGAAGAGAATCGTCGAATCAAGCTCCGGGCTTAAGGAAGCGAGGGGCGCGGGCCTTCTGATCGGCGTAGAGGCTGACGGCGCGGAGCGCGCGGAAAAATTCGTTTCGGCGCTGGCGGCTTCGGGCGTCATTGCGCTACCGGCTCCCGCAAATCCGGCCGTCGTAAGATTCACTCCTCCCATAGATATCCTTCAAAATGAGATAGACGAAATCCTCGAAGCGACGCAGAAAGCGGCAAAGCAATGAATGCGGCGCGGCGCTGTTGCCTCTCCGCTTGCTCGTAGATATAATTACCGGAATTCCAATGCGCGAACGACTGGGCGCAAATAACATAGAGAGCCGAAAGGAGACTCCGCTTAATGAAGTACAACACAAGGCATGTCATCGAAGGGCCGCTGGAAGCGGTTGAGAAAGTCGGACTCGACCGTTCAAGAGATGTGAAAGTGTATCCGAACGTCACCAAAACCACTGTGAAAAAGAGAGAACAAAAAGGGAGCAAGATGACTGTGGTGGTCGAAACAGTGGCCAACGGCGACATACCTCCCAACCTCAGAAAACTCATTTCTCCGAATATGCTTACATGGACGGAGTATGGAGAGCACGACTTCGACACTCACACATATAAATATGACGTGAAAACTTTTTATTTCTCTAACGTGTTCAAAATGTCCGGCGTTATCAAGTACATCAAGGACGGAGAAGACAAAACCGTCCGCACTCTGGACGGCGACATCCAGATAAAGATACCCCTGCTCGGCGCCATTGCGGAAAAGAAGATAGTCGAAGTCCAGAAACAGAATCTCGAACTTGACATCAAGAACATGCGCGAGGAAGTGAGAGAACTCCTAAAGAAGGAAGGCGGCAGTTGTTAAGC
>JAKQBV010000214.1 GCA_029573925.1 bacterium | reverse complement strand
TTTTTGCAAAAAATGGTTTCCCCGAACACAAACGAAGAATCCTTAAACCAGAAAAGCCGATAGAAGAGGTTTTCGCCTTCGGCGATTGGGGAAAAACCCTTTGAAAAGGGTTCTTTCCCCAAACCCCATTTCCCAAACTTCTCACATTTTTTGTGCGGCGGGGTTATTTCTTATTCTTTTTGTCTTTCTGGTTTTTCTGATTGTTCTGGGCGTCAGGGGAGGGCAGGACGGTTTTTTTGAATTTTAGAGTCCAATTCGTATTTCCGGATTCGGCGGGGGTGAATCTTACGGTTATCACTCTGCCTTCGCGGGAAAGTTCGGCGGCCGCCGGGGAGCCGGCGACTTCGGCGCTGTCAAACTGGTAAGGCTCAGGCGCGTGGAAAGTGAGAGCGTAGTCGAACCCGGCGACGGAGTCCTGAGAGCCGCGCAGTTCGAGCGAGGCTTCGTCCCAAGAGACGGAGCGGACATCTGTTGCGCCCATAGTGATGTGTCTGTTGGTGGCGATGAATTGGGGTCTGTCGAGAGCTTCGACGACGGAGACGACTTGAACGGAATGAGGGGCCAGCCGGACGGCGTGGCCGAATTTCGGGTTTCCGACATATTCGTTTTTCCAGAAATCAAAGACATGGCACTGGGCGTTGGGAGAGAGGCCGAGCGTTGAAAACGGCAGGTGGACGAGGCGGGTTTCGGCTGATATTGTCGCGCTGTTATCTTCGTTTTCGCCCCAGTTGAAAATGCCGACGATGTGGCGCGGGGAGTCCGGGCCATCAAGCCGGAGGGCGAGTGTTTCGGGGAAATCTTTCGTGAAGAGGTCGAGAGGGCGCGCTCCTTTGTGGCAAACGGGGAGAACGGCACGGGCGACGGCCAGAGCTTCGGGAGTCATATCTGCGGGCGGGTCTGCGATTTCGAGTATCTGGCCGGAGAGGGCGACGGCGCTAGCCCACGCGGCGAGCGCTTCTTTCGGCAGCGGGTTTTCTCCCCACCTTTTCGCTGTCTCTTCAGAGCCGGTGTAGATGACGTCCGGGTCGTTGTGCCACAGGACGTTGTTGAGGAACTGCCGCCGGATCATAGATGAGAAAGCGGGTTTGAAGCCCTGCGCGGCGTAACCTTTTTCCTCTCCGATGCGGGGGGCGGTGTCCAGTCCGGTTCTCATGCCGTCCACCAGCCCGGCGTGGATGCCTACGGGCACGCCGACGGCGAGTATGTAGACGTCAGGCCCGGCAGCGGCGCGCATGGCCTTGAACGCGTCTCTGAATATCTCCGCGCGCGTCTTGCCCTTTGCCGCGTAGTTTCTTCCCAGAAGCGAATAGTATGTGAAATCGACTTTAATTATGCCGAAGCCCCAATCATGGACGACGCGGGAAATAACCCCGCTCAGCCAAGCGAGGGCTTCCGGGTTTGAGATGTCGAGAGCGCGCTCGTTGGACGGTATGATGGCCGAGCCGATGGCGTCCGGGTCGAGGAACCAGCCGGGATTGTCTAGGCAGACGGGGGAATCGGCGGCAGCCGAGAAAGGAGCAATCCAGATGGAGGGAGTGAGACCGCGAGAGCGGATCGCGTCCGCGAGCGCTTTCATGCCGGAGGGAAACTTTTCATTCGGCTCCCAGTCGCCCCTGCGCTTCTCCCAGCCCGCGTCGATGTGGAACGCGTTGAGACCGAAGGCGGCGAGCTTTTCAGCGGCGGCGTCTAGGTTGTCGAGTATTATCTGTTCGTTGATGCCGGTGGAATATTTGGAGTACCAAGTGTCCCAGAAAGTCGGTACGGGGCGTCTGAGGGAGGAGACGTCGTTTTCGGCGGCGGAAGCGCGGGCGAAAACATCCAGCGCGCCGAGAGGTGCGTCCCAAGAGCCCATTATAAAAAAGGCGTCGGACTCGAAAGCTGAATAAGGGGCCACCCGGCGTGTCGGCGCGAAAGCGGAGCGGGCGTGGAACAGGCCCAGCCCGCGCCTGCCGGTGCGAGCGTCAAGAGCAGGCTCGAACCCGCCGCTGCCTGTGGACACCGAGCCGAACGCCGCGCGCTGAGACAGGAACCCGGCAACCAAAGCCCGGCCCGACTTCTCGTCGTAGAGAGCGACGCTCCAGTTGCTGTCCGACCCGTCGGCGGCTCGCGTCCTTCGCACCCAGAAATCGAACTCCAGCCTGTGCCCGTTCTCAAGCGCCACCACGTCCGCCGGGTCAAGTCCGAGGAACACTCCCGATTCGCCGTCCTCTGAGTCCACCACAATAGGCGACAGCCTTCTGACCCCGATGGATTTATCCGACACGTTCTGCGCCGCGACACTCATCAATATGAACGGCTGGTTGTCGTAAACGCGGAAAGTGTGAACGACGTCAGGGTCGGCCCCGGAGCCGGTGGCCGTAACAGTGACTGACGCTCCTTTGCCGTGCGCGTCCTCAACGTCCTCGAAGAACCAGCCGAGCTTGGCGGCCCCGCGAGTGGAGAGAGTGGATTCCTTGCCGCCCGCCGTGATGACGACCTCCGCGCGCGCCCCACGCGCCACGACCTCGCCGTTCGTCCGCGCGATGTCGAACGTTCCGGCCTCCATGTCGTAAATAACCGCAAGCTGCGCGCCCATAGCGAACAGCCGGTTGTCTTTCCTGACCACCGGGGCCGCGCTTGCGCCCGAACTGACAAATAGCGACAATATGATCGCGGCGGCAATGACCGCCGCCCTGTTCTTCATCGTTTCCATCATCATCCACGCTTCCGCGCAACATTATACCGCCGATTTAATGTGAAAAAACCGTTTGCAGCGTTTTTCGCCTTCGGCGATTGGGGAAAAAACCTTTGAAAAGGGTTCTTTCCCCAAACCCCATTTCCTAAATATTTCATATTTGTTTTTCATCCGGCTAAGCAGAATTCCGGTTTCGTCGGGGCCGCCCGGGCCGGGTTCCAGCGTTTGTGAATTTTTTCCTTTACAACTGCGCCGCCATTCTGATAACATTCCTATCGCAACATCAAATCAAAATAACGCTTGTTTAAGGGGGAAAAGAATGGCCATACTTGATGATTTCAAATTAGACGGAAAAGTGGCGGTGGTCACCGGAGCCGGGCGCGGCATTGGGCAGACGGTGGCGGTAGCCCTCGCCGAAGGCGGCGCGAAAGTCATAGTCAACGACCTTGACATCGAGCCGGCGAACGAAACTCTCGAACTGGTCAAGAAGGCGGGCAGCGACGGCGTCGCCATCGCGGGCAACGTCGCCTCTAAAGACGACGTGCAGAAGACGGTCAAGACCGCCCTCGATAAGTTCGGCGGGCTGGACATCATGGCGAACATCGCGGGCATCACCCGCGACGGTATGCTCCACAAGATGACCGAAGACATGTGGGACTTCATTGTGGACGTAAATATGAAGGGCACGTTCTTCTGCTGTCAGGCGGCGATGGCGGCGATGCGCGATCTGGCGAAAGCGGACGGCAAAACGAAAAAATCCCGCAAAATCATCAACACATCCTCTGTCGCCGGCCTCTTCGGCAACAAGGGGCAGGCCAACTACTCGGCGGCAAAATCCGGCATCGTCGGGCTAACCAAGACAGTGGCCATCGAGGGCCTCATGTTTAACGTCCAGTGCAACTGCGTAGCCCCCGGCTGGATCGACACCCGCCTCACACAGAAAAAATCAGAAGGCTCCGACATCGGAATCCCAGATCAGGACCGCCAGCAGTCCCTGATGTACATGAATTTCATGGGAATCCGCATGGGCGCTCCCATCGACATCGCCCGCGTGGTCTATTTCCTGTCAACCTCCGGCTCAGACTATCTGACCGGAGTGACTCTGAACGTAAGCGGCGGCCTCAAGACCTGAGCGCGCGCGCGGCAGGCGCGACTTGCCGCCAGCTAATTCCGAATAAGAGGTTGTGTTTCAGAAACAAAGAATCCCAAAAAACCGCTCCGGCCCAAACCGGGGCGGTTTTTTTGCGCTTTCTCACAACCTATTACGCCTAGCGCTCCGTGAAATCCACATTCAAGCGCACAAAAAAACAAACTGCGATCAAAGATGACAAACAAGGAACAGCAAGCGCATGACAAACGGTAAATATTATTTTAATTGCTATATAGCCATCCGCCGAAAATCAGCGCTATAATCAATATATTAAAAAATAACAACAAAGACAGAGAAGGACAAAACGCAGAAAAGCCGGAGTGTTTTTCGTCGTTGGTCGTCAGCAAATCAACCATATTTATTCGGCTGTCTGGAATAGTTTAAGTTGCGTGATTTGTAAATTCTGAATTCGACCGAATTATGAGTTGAGAAAAACCACAATCGCGAAGCATAACCTGTGGGTTATTATTTTGGAAAACAGGTTGACGCCCCATAACTTAAAGGTTATTATATTATGACGCTGAAAAAAGAGCTTGTATTAAAAGGCGATAGTTACGAGATATATTTCTTGGCGAGGAATGATAGATGTGAATCAAAAGACTTTCTGAACAAGACCAAAAACGAGAACAGAGCTGCGTTTCTGGCGATAATCGCTGTGTTGGAGAGATTTGCAGAACACGGAACGCCGAACAATGAGAATCAATTCAGGAGAGTCAGGCCGAACGTTTATGAGATTAAGGCGAAGTCGATCAGAATATTCGGTTTTTTTGAAAACAGCAATTCATTTATTTTGACCAACGGATGCAAAAAAGGGGTTGAGGACGTTCAGACAAGAGCAATTGAGAAAGCAGAAAACCTGAAGAACCTATACGCGGAGCAAAGACGGTAGGAAAGATTGGCGACAAGAGAGGACGAATTGTCATGTTACAGCGCGGAGAATGGGCGGAGAGCATATTTGAGGAGATAAAGAACGATCCTCAATACGTGGCGTCAAAATTGATGGTGGAGATCAATGAGGCATTCTGTAAAAGAATGAAGGAAACCAACGTCTCCCGGACTGAGCTTGCCGCAAGGATAGGAAAAACGCAGCCTTATGTGTCAAAGCTTCTGAATCACGGCACGAACATGACTCTTATGACAATAGCAAAAATTGCGGAGGCGCTCGAATTGGATGTGAAGCCCCCCGCGTTTGTCCCAAAAGAATCTCGTCATTATGAAGTGACAGTGAAGAATCAGCCATCTCACGGTTGCTCCGCCGCCATGGCGAGGCAAGCCGAGGTTTTCGATTTTTCAAAATACTTTCTCGAATGCGACGACGACCAGAAAATACTTATCGAGTACGCCTGAATTGCCTCAGAAAGGAAGAATTCAATGACGCTTTCGCTAATGAAACTGGAACAATGCTGTCTGACCCGTCTGGAGATAAAAACCAGAGGCGGTCTGACTCGCCCCCCCGCTCCTGGCGAGAGCGTAGGCGGCGGCGAAGCGACAGAGTGGCGGGTAGGCATTGATTTCGACGTCAGAAAAGTGGAAGACGAACCGGTTTACATACTGCCGGTCAACATAGATTTAGAGTCCCCTGACGACGTCTCTTTCGAGAAAATATCCGTGGCGCTCACGGGCGTGTTTTCATTTCCCGAAGACGCTCCCTTGGAGGAAGTCTATAAATATGTCCCCCTTCTCTGTTTGACAAATCTTTTCGGCGTCGCGCGCGGCTTGGTGGCGCAAGCCACGGGCATGTGCGAAGCCGGTCCTTTCTTGCTTCCTCTGGTCAATATGCAAGAAGTCGTCAAAAGCAAACTTGAATCCGAAGAGAAGACTGAAAACTAGTCCGCAAGTTTCACCAATGCGGGATGAACAAGGCAAGCGGCTCCGTCGCGTCAATTTTACGGAATATTGACATTGAAGCGCCCAGCCGATATGATTAGTGTAAAGGCTGACAGCCGCAGGGGGTGTTTAATGTCTAAGCCAATCAAAGAATGGCTGACGCAGGAAGAGCTTGAGGCGGAGCTTAAGCGCGCGGGCGTTGACCTCGCGGAAGAGCGCAGCAACCGGAATGTTCGCCGCGTTCTTTATTATTACAGGTACAAGGGGCTGATTACTCCGCCTATCAGGAAAATGGTGGGGAAACGGCTCACCCTTTTCTATCACAACATAGTTATCAGCGAATTTCTGACCATTCGCTTGCTGAAGGAGAAGGGGAAGTCGCTTGACGAAATAGCAGAATACATGAAAAAAGGGGCGAAGGCGGAATTCGTCTCCGCCGTGTGCGACGCGGTGCGGGACATCGAAGAAAGGTTCGGGGTCGAGCAGGACACGGCTATGATGACGATGTCCGCGCTGAGCAAGGACGGCCAGTTCATCTACCTGAAAGCAAAGAAGAAAAACTTAAAGGCGATGCGGGAAGCGCTGCGGCAGGCGGGCTTTGAGACGGACACGCTCAAGAGCGAAGACATAGACGCGATGGCGAAATAAAAAATTTGATAACGTCCCAAAGTTGTAGGACAATCAAAGAGCTTTAGCCCCTCTGAAGACAAGAATAACATTTCCGGTCAAGCGCAACCTGTCATTCCAGTATTTCTCCCACTCGCCTGCGGA
>JAKQBV010000174.1 GCA_029573925.1 bacterium | reverse complement strand
TCATTTCGCCTGTCATTTCGTTCCGAAAACGCGGATCACGGACAGCACGCTGAAGACGCAACCGAGAGCTTCGATTTGTTCCAGAGCGTCCATCATGCTCCCCTCGGAGACCTTGTGAGTGAGCCAGACGATTTCCGCTTGGTCGCCGTCGATGGTGTCTTGGGCTACCTGAGCGATGCTGACGCCTTTGTCGCCGAGGCAATGGCTGATTTCAGCCATGACTCCGGGCCTGTCCTCGACACGCATCCTGATGTAGAACGCGTTGTCCACGTCGCACACAGAAACGAGTTCCGCTTTGTTGAATATCTCAGGAGTCTTTGAGTTATTGCCTTCGGTCGCCACCGTGATGATGTCGCCGATGACCGCGCTGCTTGTTGCTGAAGGGCCTGCGCCCTCTCCGACGAACATAAGCGGTCCTATCGGCTCTCCCTCGATGTAAACGGCGTTCAGCACGTTGTTCACAGAGGCAAGCGGATGATTTTTAGGAAGCAGCACGGGATGGACGCGCGCATCCACTCCGCTTTCCCTGTCTTCCAGAACCGCCAGCAGCTTTATCACATATCCAAGCCCGGAAGCGAACCTCATCTCCTCGCGGCTCACGTTTGTTATGCCTTGTCTGAACATCGACGCCGCGTCCACATGTTTTCCGAATGCGACGGTCGACAGTATGGAAGCTTTGTATGCGGCGTCGAAACCCTCGACGTCGTTCGTGGGGTCGGCTTCTGCGTAGCCTCTAGCCTGAGCCTCGGCGAGAATATCGTCGAAAGAAGCGCCTGTTTCGGCCATCTGCGACAGAATGAAGTTTGTGGTGCCGTTGACTATTCCGAGAGCGCGCTTAATCTTATTGCCGCGCAGGCAGGAGAGCAGGGGATGCAGGATGGGAATGCCGCCGCCGACGCTCGCCTCGAACATGAGGCGCGCGCCGTTCTCACGCGCGAGCGCGGATAGCTCCGGCCCGTGTTTCGCTATCAGTTCCTTGTTCGCGGTGACAACATGCTTGCCTTTTTTGAGGCAGTCCGAGACGATTTGGCGCGCGACGCCCGCGCCGCCTATCAATTCCACGACGATGGATATTTCCGGGTCTTCAATAATAGCCGAGGCGTCCGAGCCTAGAACCGCCGGACTGAAGTCAACGCTCCTGTTCGTCTTAGTGTCTATGTCGACGATTTTAGTCAGAGACAGGGAGATTCCGGTTTTGGACGCAATAACGTCCGAGTTTGCCTTCAGCGCGCGGACGACTCCGGCGCCGATGGTTCCGAAACCTAACAGCCCTATCTTGACTTCTTTCGCTTCCATCTGCGCAGCCTCACAATTCTTGATGTCGCGCCCGGATTAGCGGCCAGCCCGGAATCTTCTCTAGAAAAACCGGGGAACGCGTTTCGGGATTGCGCGCGGCGCGGGCGGGCGCTTTTCAGCTATCCGCCCGCGTTTTCAGACGGCCTCACTATAGTCCGTTCCCTCTAGTTTTTCAAGGCGGAATGCGCTCGCGACGAACTCCAAGCTTTTGAGCCGGAAGACGAGCGAGAAATCCTGAGATTCGTTCGGCGAGAACGGTTTCAGCTTCACGTAGAGCCTGTCGCGCACGCGGGATTCCGAGTCGTGGAGAAAGACGAGAAGCCTGTATGCGGGAACGTTCCCGTCAGAGACATTGCGCGCGGCTCCCATTAGCCGGGCGTCTCCGTCCTTCAGGCGCGTTACGGCCAGTTTAGTTATGACAATCGGCTCTTCTTCCATGTTGGTCGGCGCGGCGGGGCGCTACATCTTGCGGAGCCGCCGGCGCAGCGCGTCGTGCTCGGCCAGTATCCGTTTCGGGATCGCGTCGCCGAACGTGTCGAAGAATTTGTCTATGTCTTTGACTTCGCGCTTCCATTCTTCTTTGTCGATTTCAAGCAGCCCTTTAAGCTCTGCCGGGGACAGGTTGAGTCCGGTCATGTCGATGTCGCCCGGATGAGGCATGTAGCCGATGGGAGTTTCCACCGCCTCGCGGACGCCCCTGCAGCGTTCCGCTATCCACGCGAGCACCCTGAGGTTGTCTCCGAATCCCGGCCAGATGAACTTGCCCTTGTCGTCGGTGCGGAACCAGTTGACATGGAATATGCGCGGGGTTCTGAGCATCCGGTTGCCCATGTTCAGCCAGTGGCGGAAGTAGTCGGCCATGTTGTATCCGCAGAAGGGCAGCATAGCCATAGGGTCGCGGCGCACTTCGCCCTGAAGGCCGAACTGGGCGGCGGTGCGTTCGGACGCCATAGTGGCTCCCATGTAAACGCCGTGCTGCCATGTGAATGCCTCGTACACCAGCGGAGCCACATGCGCCCGCCTGCCTCCGAATAGTATCGCAGAGATAGGCACTCCGTGGTGATGCTCTATGCGGTTTGTGATAGACGGGCACTGCGCCAGCGGGGCGGTGAATCGGCTGTTCGCGTGCGCTCCCAGTATCGCCTCTCCCTTTTCGTTCTTCATGCCCGGTTTCCATTTAAGTCCCTGCCAGTTTATGCCGCCTTCCGCCGGAGGCGGGTCGTCATGGCCTTCCCACCACACCGTCCCGTCTTTTTTAAGAAGCACGTTCGTGAAGATTGTGTTTTTAGACACAGTCGCCATCGCGTTCGGGTTGCTTTTCGAGTTGGTTCCGGGAGCGACGCCGAACATGCCGGTCTCCGGGTTCACCGCCCAGAGTTGGCCGTCGGAGTCGATCCTCATCCAAGCGATGTCGTCGCCAACCGTCCACACCCTGTAGCCCTTCTTTTTGAGAGCTTTGGGAGGAATCAGCATCGCGAGATTAGTCTTTCCGCACGCGCTCGGAAACGCGGCCGCCACGTATATTATTCGTCCTTCAGGGTCCTCGACTCCGAGGATCAGCATGTGTTCCGCCAGCCAGCTTTCCTGCGCCGCCAGATAGCTCGCGATTCTCAGCGAGAGACACTTCTTGCCCAGCAGCACGTTTCCGCCGTAGCCGGAGTTGACGCTCCAGATGGCGTTGTCTTCCGGGAAGTGAAGGATGAGTCTTTTGTCAATGTCGAGTTGAGCTTTGCCGTGGAGGCATTTCGTGAATTCCCCGTCCGTGCCCAGCGCGTCCAGAACGCGGGTTCCCACTCTCGTCATGATTATCATGTTGAGCACGACGTAGATGCTGTCGGTAAGCTCAATGCCGATTTTGCTGAACGGAGAGCCTACCGGCCCCATCGAAAACGGTATCACATACATTGTCCGCCCGCGCATCGAGCCGGAAAAATATTTGGACGCGGTCGCGTACGCCTCCTTGGGGTCCATCCAGTTGTTGTTCGGGCCAGCGTCGTCCTTTTTTGCCGTGCATATAAATGTCAGATGCTCCGTTCTCGCGGTGTCGTTCTCAGCCGTCTTGTGATATACGCAACCGGGCAGCTTTTTCTGGTCGAGCCTGACTATTTCCCCGGTCTTTATCGCTTCTTCTTCGAGTCGTTTCTTCTGTTCGTCCGAGCCGTCGATCCACACGATGTCGTCCGGCTTGCACATGGCCGCCATCTTGTTGACCCATTCGATCAGTTCCCTGTGATTCGTGTGCTCGCTTTTTACCATCGCCTTTCTCCTTTATGCTGAGGCTTTTAGCCTAGACCAATATTGTAGTTACAGAGCCGTAAATTGCCACATTCTAAAAATATCTCCCGGTGGAGACATTTCCACAGCAGCGTTTTCGCGCGATTATTGCGGATATAACGACCCGATAAGGACCGCCGCGTAGGGTTCGGATAATCCCGCTCAGGAGCGGGGATTATTCTCGCGCAGGCAGGTGGGAACCCGGTTCTCTTGTTTTTTCCCGTTTTCGTACATCAACTTTTCCAGATGAAGCTGCTGAGGAATGGGAATGGGATATTCTTCGGTAAAGCAGGCCGAGCAGAAATTATGTCTGTCCATGCTCGTCGCCTTGAACATCCCCTCCTCGCTGATATAGCTGAGGCTGTCCGCCCCCAGCATTTCCTTTATCTGTTCCACGCTCAACTGAGAGGCCACAAGCTCCTCCCGCGAAGCGGTGTCGATTCCGTAAAAGCAGGGGAATTTAACTGGCGGCGAACTGACCCTCACATGCACTTCCGTCGCCCCGTTGGCCCTCAGCAGGCTGACAATCTTGCTGCTGGTGCTTCCCCGGACGATTGAATCGTCCACCATAACGACCCGTTTTCCCCTGATGTTGTCCGAAAGCGGATTGAGCTTCATCTTTACGCCCAACTCGCGCATCTCCTGATTCGGCTGGATGAATGTCCGACCCACGTAGCGGTTTTTTATCAGCCCGTCAACGAACGGTATTCCGGACGCTTGAGCGAAACCGATCGCCGCGGGTATCCCGGAGTCAGGCACGCTTATAACTACATCCGCTTCCACTTGTGACTCGGCGGCGAGTATCGCGCCCAAGTTTTTTCTCACGGTGTAAAGCGTTTGGCCGAGCATCGTGCTGTCCGGCCTCGCGAAATAAATGAACTCGAATATGCAGAGGGCCTCCCGTTGAGGCTTCGTGTAATCGACGGATTTGACTCCTGAATCGTCTATGATGACCAATTCGCCGGGCCTGATTTCTCTTTCAAACTGCGCTCCGATTATGCTGAACGCGCAGGTCTCTGACGCCACCGCCCAGTTGCCGTCTCCGAGCTTTCCGAGGCATAGCGGCCGGATGCCGAAAGAGTCGCGGGCGGCGAATATCTTCCCTTCGCAGAGCGCGACGATGCTGAACGCCCCGCGCGCTTGCCTGAGCGAATCGGCGACCGCTTCTTCTGCGGTCTGTTTGTCCGATGTCGCTATCATTTCCGCTATGACTTCGGTGTCCGAAGATGTCGCGAATTCTATTCCTTGTTCCTGCAACTCTTCCCGTAGCGTGGCAGTGTTCACCAAATTGCCGTTGTGGGCCACCGCCACCTGACGCCTGTGTTTTTGTTCGCAACCCTTTATTTTCCTTATAGCGTCCGACCCGGCCAGAATAGGCTGGGCGTTCACTTCGTTGCTGGAGCCGGTTGTCGAATATCTTACATGGCCAACCGCCATTTTCCCTTTAAGAAGGCCCAGTATTTTTTCATCGAACACGAGGGTAACTAGGCCCATGTTCTTGTAACAGACGATTTCTTTGTCGCTGTAAACGGCTATGCCCGCGCTCTCCTGTCCCCTGTGTTGAAGAGAGAAAAGCGCGAAATATGCCAGTCTGGCAACGTCTTTGTCTGGAGCGTGTATCGCGAATACGCCGCAGGCGTCCTTCATTTTGTCTTGCTCAAACCCTGCTTTCATCTTCTACCTCGTAAGTCGAATAGAAATAAGGGGTCATCGCTTCGAACTCCGCGCCGCATGTGTCCACAAGCTTGTATGTCGGCAACACATTCTTTTTCTTTCTTATCTTCCGCATCTGGATTTCGTCCACGCCGAAAATCCGTCCTAGCTGCGCGTCCGAGAATCCAAACTGTTTCGCTCTCGTCAGTGTTTCTTTCGTCAGAGCGGCGACGCCCTTGTTCGCGATCGATTCGATTTCACCCTCAAAATCGACAATCTCCCGCATATTATAAAGAAACCAAGGGTCAATCCAACTCAATTTGTGAATATTTTCCAGACTCATCCCTTTTTTGAGCGCATGCTTCACGTACAGAATCCTGTCCGGGCCGGGCATTCGGAGCTTTTCCTCAATCTGTTCATCCGTCGGGTCGGTTTTCAGATTGTCCAGCCCGCGCAGCCCGGTTTCCATCGAGCGCAGTCCCTTTTGCAGGGCTTCCTTGAATGTTCTGCCTATCGACATCGCTTCGCCGACCGATTTCATCTGTGTGGTGAGAATTTGCGACGCGCCCGAAAACTTCTCGAACGTGAACCTCGGAATCTTAACCACGCAGTAGTCTATAGTCGGCTCGAAACAAGCCGGCGTTTTTTTCGTTATGTCGTTGGCTATCTCGTCGAGGGTGTACCCGACCGCCAGTTTCGCGGCTATCTTCGCTATCGGGAACCCGGTGGCTTTAGAGGCCAGCGCCGAGCTGCGCGACACGCGCGGGTTCATCTCGATTATGATCATCCTGCCGTTCGCAGGATTGAGCGCGAACTGAACGTTCGAGCCTCCCGTGTCCACGCCGATTTCCCTCAGACACGCTATCGCCGCGTCCCTCATCTTCTGGTATTCCCTGTCGGTGAGAGTCTGTGTCGGAGCCACCGTTATGCTGTCCCCGGTGTGAACTCCCATCGGGTCAAAATTTTCTATCGAGCAGATTATGACCGCGTTGTCCTTGCAGTCGCGCATCACTTCCAGTTCATATTCTTTCCAGCCGAGCAGAGACTCCTCGATGAGGACTTCATGAGTCATGCTGGCGGCAAGCCCGGCCTGAACCTGCGCCTTGAATTCGTCCATGTTGTAAGCGACGCCGCCGCCCACTCCGCCCATTGTAAAGCATGGGCGAATAATCGCCGGGAACCCGACGCGATTGATCGCGGCCATCGCTTCCTTGAGGCTTCCGACTTGGGAAGAGCGGGGCAGGTCGAGGCCGATTTTCTTCATCGCCTTCTTGAAGAGGTCCCGGTCTTCGGCTTTTTTTATCGCGTCTATTTTCGCTCCGATGACTTCGACGCCGAACCTGTCCAGAGCGCCTCTTTCGGCCACCGCCACCGCAGCGTTGAGCGCGGTCTGTCCGCCCAGCGTCGGCAGCAGCGCGTCCGGCCTCTCCCGCTCGATT
>JAKQBV010000162.1 GCA_029573925.1 bacterium | reverse complement strand
AACCCTCTGAGAAGCAGATAAGAGGCGTGCGCGTCTATGCATCCGCCTACTGTCTTTTGAAACATTTTGACTTTATTGATTCTTTCAGCGGAACCGAGAACCACGCCGGCCATGATGTCGTTGTGACCGGCAAGATATTTTGTCGCGCTGTGCATCACCATGTCTATGCCGTATTCGAGAGGGCGAACATTGTAGGGAGTGGCGAAAGTGCTGTCAACGAAGGTCGGAACGCCCGCTTTCTTTGCCACAGCAGCAAGCTTTTTGAAATCAAGCACGTAAACATAAGGATTAGTGGGGGATTCCGAGAAAATCAGTTTGGTTTCCGGGCGTATGGCTGACGCGATGTCTTCGGCGCGCGGCGGAACGACGCTGTTGAGAATCCCGAACCGGGAAAGATCGTTTCGCACGAACTGCAGAGTTTTTTTATAAACGTCGCTTGTGATGACAATGTGGTCGCCGGACGAAAGCATCGCAAGTAGCGATGCGGAAACAGCGCTCATGCCGCAGTCGAAAAGAAGGGCGTCCTCCGCTCCTTCGAGAGCCGCAAGCTTAAGCTCGGCGGTTCTCGTCGTAGGATTTCCATAGCGCGCGTATTCGAATCTTTTTTTCTTTCCCGATGTGTACTCGCGGATATCGTTTTCGTCCTGAAAGACGAATGTGGACGTCTGAACGATAGGCACGGTTACAGAATCGGCATATTTGTGGCGTTCCTCTCCGCCGTGCACAGACAAAGTTGAAATGCCCATTTGCTTAGCTACCGCCGGTTTATTGGACTGATGTTTCTGAATCTTCTTTGCCGCCATTATTGTTGTTTCCCCCTGATTTTGCCGCCCGAGGTTTTGCCGAAGTCTTTCTCAATTTGTCTGTAGATAATATCGCGAACTTTTTTGAAGTCGGCGGCGACGGGTATGGGCAGGTTCTGGTACATAGGCTTCACGCCTTGAATCTTGTCTTCGTGGTAATTCAGTTTGAAGTCGGTGAATTTCAGGCCGTGCGCGGTGGAGATGACGACTGTTCGCGCTTTGGGATCGAGACGTTTCTGTTCGATCAGCTTGAACAGCACGGCGAGAGCGACGCCGGTGTGCGGGCAGCAGAAAAGGCCCGTTCTGTCTGCGCGGGCGCACGCGTTGGCAAGCTCGCTTTCGGTGGCTTGCTCGACGACTCCGTTAAACTGTTTAAGCGTTCTTATCGCCTTGTGCGCGCTCACGGGATTGCCTATCTGAATCGCGCTCGCGAGAGTCTTTTTCGCTTTGACAGGCTCGATTTGCTTGAATCCCTTTTTATAGCTGAGATACAGAGGATTGGCGCGTTCGGTCTGCGCGCAGATTATCTGAGGCAGCTCGTCGATAATGCCGAGTTCCTTCATCTCTAAAAAACCTTTTCCGAGAGCCGAAACGTTGCCGAGGTTCCCGCCGGGGATGATGATAACTTCGGGGACTTCCCAGTCGAACTGTTGAGTAAGCTCGATGCTGACGGTCTTTTGTCCTTCGATGCGGAGGGAATTCATCGAGTTGGCAAGATATATGTTTTCTTTTTCAGTCAGTTCTTGGACGATTCTCATGCAGCCGTCGAAATCCGTTTCGAGCGCAAGCGTGAGGGCGTTGTTTGCGATGGGCTGAATCAACTGGGCGTTGGAAACTTTGTTGCGAGGCAGCAAAACAATGGCTTTTATGCCGGCGGCGGCGCAGAAGGCGGCAAGGGCCGCCGAGGTGTCTCCTGTGGAAGCGCAAGCGACCGCAGGTATCTTTTTGCCGTCGGCGATCATCTGTTTGACTTGGCTGACAAGAACGGTCATGCCCAGATCTTTAAAACTGCCGGTGTGGTCGTTGCCGCACTGTTTGATCCAAAGTTCCTTCATGCCAAGCTCGCGGCCTAGCCGGTCGGCCCAGAAAAGATTAGTGCCTCCTTCAAAAAGGCTGACCACGTTCTCATCTGCTATTTCAGGGTTTACAAGCTCTTTTTTGCCCCAAACGCCGCTGCCGTAGGGCCAAGTGGTGTGCCTGAACCTGTCTTCGAACAGCCGTATCCAAGTTTCTGGCTTGCGTCGTTTCAGCAGCGACATGTCGTGCTGGACTTCAAGCAAGCTGCCGCACTTCGGGCATTTGTAAATAATTTCGCCGAGGCTGTATTTGCCTTCGCAGCCCATAACGCATTGGAACCAAGCTTTGAATTTCATGACGTTCCCCGCTTTCAGTCCGATCCGGCCCCGGCAAGCTTTAATCTTTGCCGCCTATCTGCGATAATATTAGCCGCGCTGCGACAGCGTTCTAAAGCCGAGCGCTGAGACTTTATAGTAGTTCAACGAGGCGCAAAATTCAACGGGGGCGAGAGCCTCCGCCTGAAGGGGGCAATATGGATAAGACGATTGCTCAAAGGAACAAACAGCGGGTTGAGGACACATTCAGGGTGCTCGATCTGATGGAAGACGTGAGGGATATCTGGAGGGACGCGGCCCCGTTGCAGAATCTCTCGGAAGAGGGCCGCGCGGCGCTGACAAAGAAAATCGAGAAAGCGCGCAAAGCGCTAGACAGAATCGAGGCTTCACTATGAGTTTCGAAAGAGTGGCGATAGACGAGCTTGCGCTTAACCTGAACCCGCTTCAGACGGGGGGCAGGGCGAGCGCCGCGGCGAGAAAAGCCGCCTTTCGTTTTTCAGACGGTTATTCCGTGTGCGACCGTTGCGCGGGCGTTCTTCACGATATCGCGAAGCCGGACATAAAATGTTTCGCGGTAGAGTTGGCCGATTTTGTGGGAATGGACCGCGTCGCAGTCACGATGGGCGCAAGGGAAGGGAAATTCGCGATATTTCACACGTTGTCCGAACCGGGGCGAGGCGCGGTGTTGGACGCGAACGCACACTATTCTACATACGTGGCGGCGCAGCGCGCGGGACTCGAAGTTTTTAAATCCACAAACACCGGCGACCCCGATTTCCGAGTGACTCCTGATTCGTTTGCCGAGACATTGGAATATTGCAAATCGAAAACAGGAAAGCCCGCGGCGGCGGCCCTGCTTACGCACGTGGATGGAGATTACGGCAACCTCAACGACGCGGCAGGATTTTCAAAAATCTGCAAGGACGCGGGCGTCCCGTTGATTCTGAATTGCGCGTATTCGGCGGGTAGAATGCCGGTAGACGGACGAGAGCTCGGCGTTGATTTCATGGTTGGCTCCGGACATAAGAGTTTTGCGTCGTGCGGTCCGGTCGGCTTCATGGGGGCAAACGGCGAATGGGCCGAACGCTTGTTCAGAACATCCCTTACGCACCCTAATAAGAACATTGAACTTCTGGGCTGCACCGCAAGAGGCGCGAATATAGTGTCTTTCATGGCGGCTCTGCCCGGAGTCAAGGAGCGCGTCAAACGGTGGGACGCAGAAGTGGCCAAAGCCGTCAGATTCGTGGAAGCTATGGAATCGTTGGGCGAGATCCGTCAGATGGGCGAGAAACCTAAGCGACACGATCTCATCAGGTTTGAAACGCCGTTGTTCCACCACATCGCTGAAAATAACCGCAAGCGCGGCTATTTCCTTCATTCCGCGCTGGCGGACAGAGGAATAACAGGTTTGAAGCCCGGACAGACCCGGTGGTTTAAAATGTCCACCTTCGGTTTTACGGACGATCAGGTTGACTATCTGATAGAAGCGTTCAAGGAAATCGCCCGGATGTGACGCAAGGCATAATATAGTTGTTTTTTGACGAATAATGAATGACGCGACGGATTCGAAAAAACCCAAGCTTCTATTGCACGCATGTTGCGCGCCGTGCTCGCCTCATGTTCTTAACGTATTGCGGGATTCGTGGGATGTGGTTTTGTATTTTTATAATCCCAACATCGAGCCGCAGGAAGAATGGCGCATGCGCTTGGACGAAATGAAAAAACTTTCAGAAGCGACAGGCGTCGCTCTAATGACAGCTGAGTATGATAACGACAGCTGGAGAGAATCAATATCAGGACTGGAAAACGAGCCTGAAGGCGGAGACAGATGCAAGGTTTGTTTCAGGCTCCGGCTTGAGTCTGCGGCAAGAGAAGCGGCAGAAATCGGGGCCTCGCATATTGCCACGACGCTTTCGGTAAGCCCCCACAAAAACGCCGCTGTAATCAATGAGCAGGGAGAAAGCGTTGCGGAAGAAACTGGGATCGCTTTTTTGCGGGCCGACTTCAAGAAGAACGACGGATACAAAAAAAGTTGCGAACTGAGCAGGGAATTCGGATTTCGAAGGCAAAAC
>JAKQBV010000159.1 GCA_029573925.1 bacterium | reverse complement strand
ATCGGTCTTTTCCTCGGCCCGGTGCTGTACGGCGACGGGTTGAAGATTGAAATCACCATAGCGGAGAACACGTACAATCTTGCGGGCCGTTACGCGCCGTTCGGCGCGTGCGCGGCGATTCTGGGCGTGTGCGCGCTAGCGGCCTTCATCGGCCTGCGGCCGCTTAAGCAGAAACAGAATGCGGCGAACGACTCTCCGGCGCCGGGCTGATTACCGCCAATAGATTGAATGTCAATATTCTTGTTTATAAAAAAATTACTCTATTGTTATTTTGACAGTATATATGGCGTATGATATATTATTCGCATTCAGTCAAAGGGAAGTCCTGATTGATGCGAAACAGGTTCTGGTAGGGTGGATAACTTGTCGCGATTGATGACATTGAAAGATATAGCCAAGCAGTTGGACGTGCCTGAAAGCTCGCTGAGGAAATACAGGGAGTTGTTCAGCGATTTCATACCCGGAGTCGGGACGGGGCGCTCGCGCAGGTACAGGGCGGAAGCGGTGGATATCCTGAAGGACATCCGGGATATGCGCGAGGAGCAGCACCTGCCGTGGGACGCGATAACGGAGAAGTTGGCCGAGAAATATCCGATAGACGCGACGCCGAAAAGCGCTGGGCCGGCGCAGACGTCGATGCCGCTGGAGACCGGCGCGATGGAAGTTGAGCGGAGCAGGACGACCGCGCCAGACGCGAAAGCAGCCGCAGCGGCGGCGGCGGGCAACGGCGGCAACCTCATGGCGAAGTTCCTCGCCATGAACGAGAAGCAGACGATGGTGGTGAACGCGATCGCGCTTCAGATGCTGAAGGCGGTCGAGTCGGTGAGGGAAGAGGCGCGCGCCGAAAACAGGCAGTTGCGCGAGAACATCAGCAGGGCGTTAGGCTCTCTCGCGGCTGCTATGAACGCTTCGGCGGGCAAAGACAGGGAATCACTCGAGCAGATAAAAAAACAACTAGCCTCGATAGAGCAAAGAATAGAGAAGATCGCGGAAAGCGGAGACTCGGCGGCGGATGTGGCGCGTGTGAAGGAAGAATTGCGGGTTGTCCGCGCCAAGCTTTCTCAGAAAGAGAACGCGGCCGAGGAAATCAGGAAGTCCGTTGAAGTGTTGAAGAAGGAAAACGCGTCTTTGCGCGAGTTCAAGTCGAGGCATCTGGAATTCTGCGAGGAGAACACGCGGGAGGCGAAGGCGATGAAGAAGGCCTCTCCGATAAAGCGTTTGCTGGGAATCAAGCCGTAAGGGGCCGTCGGCCCGTTTTTTCCGTCACAATATCGCAGATATGAGAGACAACCTGTTCGATATTCAGGTTGTCCGTGTCCACCAGCGCCGCGTCGTCCGCCTGTTTGAGCGGAGAGTCGGCGCGGGTGGCGTCGCGCTGGTCGCGCTCGGATATCTCTTTGAGAACGGTGTCGTAATCTGCGGACTTTCCTGCGGCGAGCAGTTCGAGATGTCTTCGCCCGGCGCGGGCTTCGGGGGAAGCGGTGAGGAAAATCTTGACCTCGGCGTCCGGCAGGACGACGCTTCCGATGTCGCGGCCTTCCATGGCGACTCCGCCGGCGGCTCCCATTTGTTTCTGTTTGGCTACCAGAGCGGCGCGCACGCCGCTGAGGGCGGACACCGCCGACGCCATAGAAGAGATTTCAGGCTCGCGAATGGCGTCTGTGACTTCCTCGCCGTTGATGAAGACGCGGTTGACAAGGGAGCCGCCGCGCTCGACCGCCTCGAATGAGAAGCCGGTTTCCGAGGCGATGCGGGAGAGAGCCGGCTCGTCGTTTATGGCTACGCCCGCGCGCCGCGCGGCAAGAGCAACTCCCCGGTACATCGCTCCGGTGTCCGCGTATTCCAGACCGAAGGCGCGCGCCACCAACTTGGCAATCGTGCTCTTGCCGGCTCCCGCCGGGCCGTCAATCGCCACCGATAAATTTTTCTTTGCGCTCATCAAAGGACTTCCTTCAGAGCCGCTATGAACCGCGCGTTGGCTTTTTCGTCGGACACCGAAACTCGCAGTCCGGTGGGGAATCCGAGGAATCTGCCGGGTCGCACGATAACTCCTTTTTTCAGGAGCGCGTTGAATATCTCTTCGGAGTCGCGCTTGATGTCGACCAGAACGAAGTTAGCGTCGGACGGCGCGTATTCGAGGCCCATGGCGTCGAAGGCGGCGTAGAACTGTTTTCTTCCCGCCGCGTTCGCCTCAACCACGCGTTTGACGTGCTCGTCGTCGTCGAGAGCGGCCAGCGCCGCGACCTGCGCAAGCTCGTTGACGTTGAATGGATTCCTCACGCGGTGGAACACGCCCGCCAGTTCCTCGCTCATGATTCCGTAGCCGGCGCGCAGCCCGGCAAGACCGTACACCTTCGAAAATGTTCTGAAGATTACGACATCGCGCCCCGATTTGAAATACTCCATCGTCTGCGGATAGTCCGGGTCTGACGCGTATTCAAAATATGCCTCGTCGAACACCACTAGGACATGCTCCGGAATTTTACTCATCAGAAGATCGACGTCCGATTTTTTGACAATCGTCCCCGTGGGATTGTTCGGGTTGCACAGGAAGAACAGCTTGGTTCTGTCCGTGACGCGGTCGAGCATGGCGGGGATGTCGTGATAGTATCTTTCTTTGCATGGCACGGATATCAGAGTGGCGTCCGCGACCATAGCGGAGATTTTATACATCACGAACGAGGGATCGGCGAAAATTACCTCATCTTTCGGGCCGAGGCAGGACACGCAAAGTATGCGCAACAGCTCGTCTACGCCGCTGCCGATCACCAAGTTGTCGACCCCGACGCCCAACTTCGCGCCCAGTTTCTCTTTCAGGTAGTAGCATCCGCCGTCAGGATAGAAGTTGACTCCCGCCGCCGCCGCGCGGATCGCCTCAACCGCTTTGGGCGAAGGGCCTATCGTGTTTTCATTAGACGCCAGCTTCAGCACATCCTCTATGCCAAGCTCG
Source organism: bacterium (assembly GCA_029573925.1). Lineage (GTDB taxonomy): Bacteria > UBP15 > UBA6099 > UBA6099 > UBA6099 > UBA6099. The sequence goes on along the minus strand of JAKQBV010000159.1, from coordinate 24,143 downwards.
CGTTGAACCTCCTGTATGGGTTTTCCGGGAACGTATGGTTTGATGTCGAAAAGATGCGGAAGAACTAGTTTCTTGATGTCCATGATGATGCCCTCCTCCAGGCTTTTGCGCTTGATTTCGCGCGCCTTTGATATGATAGTTTTCTTCTTTCCGCCGGTCAATGAATGAGCAAAACCTGTTAGAGCCGCTCTAATCATTTTGCCATACCGATAATTTCGAGAAAAAAGCAACGGAATCAGCGATGGGACTGTCTAAATGAAGCAAGCGGGAAGAGAGGTTGTGGAGAAGAGACAAAACAGACAATGTCTCCGACTGCGATTATTGCGGCTTGTTTGTTTTTCAACAATAACTTGATAGAAATAACTGTTGGCAACTATAGGTAAATATTTATAAGGGGGGCTTGATTTTTTATTATACGCATAATAGAATCTGGAACAAAGCGGGACTATTCCGCACTTTAGGCAACAAAACAGCGCTTTCAAAGATGAAAAAATACAAAGCATAAAATGGAGGAAGGCAATGAGCGCGATAGTGGACATAATGACAAAGGGCGGGCCGGTAATGTGGCCGCTGCTGCTGTGCTCGATTGTGGCGCTTGCGATAACCATCGAGCGGTTTTACAGCTTGAGCCGCGCCGGGGCGGACCCGGAAAAACTGATCGGCAAAGTGAAGGACGCGCTCAAGAAGAAGGATTTCCGGGTAGCGGTCGGCTACTGCGAAGCGACGCCGGGTCCGGTGGCGGCGGCGCTTGCCACCGCGATAGACCTGCACGATCTCGAACTTGAGGAGTTGAAAGAGGGCGTGAACGAGGCGTTCCTCGAAGAAGCTCCCCGGATGGAGAGAGGGTTGCCGATACTGTCCACAATAGTTACGGTGGCTCCGCTGCTGGGTCTGCTTGGAACAATCGCGGGGCTGATGAAGCTGTTCAGCGTAATCGCGGGCGGGCACATAGGCAACAGCGAGCAGTTGTCTGGCGGAATCGCAGAAGCGCTCATCACCACCGCGACCGGGCTGACGATAGCGATTATCTTCATGATCTTCCACAACCTGCTCGCCGCAAGGGTGGACAGGATAATCAACCAGATGGAGAAGTCGGTCACGGAGTTGGTCAACTTCATGCGGATGGAGGGCCGGTCCGATGTTTCAAATTAGGTACAAGCGGTCGAGCAGGATTAAGCCGAGCATAGATTTCACTCCGCTCATCGACTGCGCGTTCACGCTGATAATATTCTTCGCCGTCTCGACCACTCTGATATCGGCGCGGACGGGGATGAACCTGAATCTTCCCGAAAAGTCGGAAGTGGAGCCGTTGCAGAAGCACGTGCAGGTGTCGGTGAAGAACGGCGGCGGGCGGGATGTGGCGATATTTTTTGAAGACCTGCAGGTTACGCCGGACACTCTGGGGGCGATGGTGGCGGCAAAACTGTCGTCGGAGCCGGATTCGGCGTTCATGGTTGCCGCCGAGCCGGAGGTTCTTTACGACGACGTGGTCAGGGTGATCGACATCGTGAACAGTTCGGGCGGAAAGAAGCTCGCGCTGCAGTTGAAGCAGAAGGACGGAGACTAAAGGCGGTCGATGCCGATGAAGAAGAAAAAGACAGACGAGCGCAAGACGAGGGCGGCGTCGTTCGCGGCGTCTCTGCTGTTGCACCTTGCGCTTTTGCTGATAATTGGGTTGCTGTTCAGCAGGCCGGGCGGAGCGATACAGGGCGGGGCTTTGAGCGAGGGGCTTCTTCCGATAGGGGTGGTAAAGGTGACGTCTCCTGTGGACGGGGCGAAGACGCCGGTTGCGGCGTCGGACAATGTTTCGCCGGACAGGGATGCGGCCCCTGTGGTAAGGGAGGCCCCGGACCGCGCTCCGGTAAGAGACCGGACGCAGTCTCCGGTGGTGTTGCCGGACAAGCCGAGGGACGAGAGGCTGCCCGACAGGGAGCCGCAGGTTTCCAGAACGCAACCTCGCGCGATAGGAAGCGAGACGGGGCGCGATTCGAGCGCCCGCACGGGCGCGGTGGCGGACCGAGCTGAAGACGGCGCGAGCAGCGCGGGCGCGGGCGGCGACAGGCCTATCGACACTGTGGGCGACGGCAGGAACGACCGCATGGGCGTCGGCCCCGGCGTCGGCCCTTTCCCTCAAGGCTCTTTCGGCCTTGCCAGAGTTCCTGACTGCAAGAAGGACGACGCGGACAACGACAAGCTTTATTTCTCCTATGAGGTGACTTACCGGAACGGGGAGCTGCAAGTGGTTTTCTCCGGAATTCCTACCTCCCGGTTCGACAAGAACACGATAGAGATGACGCGCAGGATAATCGAGATGGACTTCAACCGGAACGCGGTGGCGTCCGACCCGGGCAAGACGTTTAAGACCGAGATCGGGTGCAGGTGCGGGGCGTTCCCGAAATGCGAGATGATAACGAAATGATGAAAAAACTCACAATAGCGGCGGCATGGCTGGCGGCGGCGGCTGTCGCTCTATCGCTTTTCGCTTTGCCGGTTAGGGGAGCGGAAGAGAGGCCCAAGCCGCGCATAGCGGACGTGAACGGCGTTCTGAACTCCGAGCCAACTCCGGCTGTTTCTGCTCCGGCGGCGACGCCGTCGCCCACCCCAACTCCGGCTCCGGCAGAGGGTCATTCCCCGGCTGCGGACCCGGCCCCGCAGTACGACGGCCCCAAGGAGTTGGTAATAAGCAACGACTTCATATCGGCGCACGTGAATGTGATGCCTGTGGACACGGGCCGGTTTCTCGCCCGCACAGTCAAAGGCGACCCGGCGCGGGACACTGACGACAGCAAGATACTCATCTACGGCGGCGCGTTGCCGTGGACGTCTTTCACCACGATTCGGATAGACGGGAAGAACTACGTGTTCGGCGGCTCGACGCACAGGCGGGCGGGGCGCGACGCGCTCTACGGCGAGCCGGTCGATCTTCCCCGGACGAGCGGCGCGAACGCCATCGTCTCCAGATACCGCATGGAGGACGTCGAGGTGACGCAGACGCTTAGCATAGTCAGCGGCCCGGTGTCCAAACTGAACGACACGATAAAGATCAGCTACGACATCCGCAATCTGGGAGCTTCGCCGCGCAAGGTGGGGGTCCGGGCGGTCATAGACACTTTCCTCGGCAGCAACGACGGCTCTCCGTTCAAGGTGGGCGAATCGAGCGTGACGTCCGAGGCGGAGCTGACCGGCGCGGACGTGCCGGAATACTGGATCGCGTTCGACTCGTTGGAAGACCCCGGAGTGGTGGCGCGCGGAACCCTTCGCGGGCCGGGCCTGACGACTCCCGACCGGGTTCTTTTTGCCAACTGGGGAAAGGTGGCGGACAACTTGTGGACAGTCCACCACACGCCGGGAGGCTCGTTCCAGAGGGAGAACGAGGACGACATGGACAGCGCCACCGCGCTTTACTGGGATGAGACGGTAGTGCCGCCTCAGGGCGAGCTTCAGGTGGCCACCCTGTTCGGCATCGACTATCTTGACGTGATCGGAGACGTGTTGAGCATCGGGGCCAACCGCCACCTCGGCGAGTGGTCGACCGCTAAAAACCAGATAAGGCCTTACACTCTGTACGCATACGTGGCGAACAGTTCGAACATAACTCTCAACGACGCGCTGATAACGATAGACTTGCCTGCGGGGATCGAGTTTGCGGGCAGGGACTCCGGCGTCAGGCGGTTTGCGAAGCTGGAGCCGGGCGAAGAGGCGACCATAGGCTGGGTGATACGCCCGAAACCGGGCGCGGGCGGCGAAAAGGAGTTAACCATCTCCGGAAGCGCCCGCGAGGTGGACTCCGTGCATCTGAAAATCGGCGTCACCCTTCTTTCTCCACCGGACGTGGCGACCGAGGTTGTCGCGCCGCAGAGGGTGTCGCGCGCGGCGACTAGAGAGTATGGCCCATACGGCCCGCCGTTCCATGTGCAACTCAAGTGCAAGAACACCGGCAGGTCGCCTCTGGATGGCCTGAAGGTGGAGTTGGTTCTGCCGGAAGGGCTTGAGTTCCCGCGCATCCAGAAAGCGGAGCAGAGTTACCGAAGGCTGGACGGGCTGCAGGAAGTGGTGTTCTCGTGGCGCGTGTCTGCGAACGGGGAAAAATCCGGCGCGCTCCCGCTCAAGTTCAACATAACCTCCGAGAGCGCGGAGGACAAGACGGTGACGCGCGAGGTGACGGTTGACCCGCTGCCCGTAGCGATGGGATGGACTGGGGCTCCCGCAGAGACCTACCCCGGCATGTTTTTTACCGCCGAGCTTTTCGTAACCGATATAGAGCAGATCGGAGAGGCGGACATGACGGTGCGTTTCAACGCGGACGTGCTTCAGGCGGTCATGGCGTCTCAGGGCACATTGTTCGTCGAGAATGGTCAGCCGCTGCCGTGGCGCGACCCGGTTATAGACAACAAATTAGGCTCGATAACAGGGATAAAAGGCCGCCGCTCGTCTCCTTTAGACATAAAGGAAGGCTCGATAGTGAAGATTTATTTCAGAGCCATCGGCCCCGGCGAAAGCGGCATAGACGTTGAGGACATGGTTCTCAAAGACCTCTCCGGCGGGAACATCGAGTATTCGCTGGAGAAGACGGTTGTGAAATCGCGCGAGGAATGAGCGCGCGCCGGAGATGAATCAAAGGCCGCGCGGCCCGCGGCCCGACATATTTTGCGGCATAGCAAAAATTACAAGGAGTGTGGTTTATGAGAGCGAAGGCGATTGTTGTGGCGGTTCTGCTGGCGGCGTTCTCGGCGTCGGTCGCGAGCGCGGACGCGGAAATCAAGGACATGAAGCAGTCGGACTGGGCGTACTCCAGCGTCAAAAAGCTGGTGGACAAAGGCTATCTGGCGCTGTACGACACAGGCGAGTTCAGAGGCGGACAGGCGCTCAGCCGCGTTGTGTTCGCGGCGGCTCTCGCGAAGCTCATCGATCAGATCGAGCGCGGAGAGATAGGCGTCGGCGGCGGAGACCTCGCCGAGATCAAAAAGCTCAGCGACATCTTCAAAAATGAAATATCGGACTATGACAACAGGATGAAGGCCCTCGACCAGAGGGTGGCGGACAACGAAAAGGCGAAAGTCGTCCTCCAAAACGACCTCTCGAAGGCTATCGTGGAGTTCCGCGAGAGGACGGACGCGCTGGCGGCTGAAAACAAGAAGATGAGGGACGACATCGGACGTCTCAATCAGGACGTCGCTGCTCTCAACAGAGACCTAGACAAGGAAAGAAGCGACCGCAAGAAAGCGCAGACCACGCTATGGATAGGCGTTGCGGCGGCAGCCGTTCTCGGCGCGGCTAGCAACTGACGCGGCAATGACAGCCGCTCCGCGACGCGGGGCGGACGCAATTAGACGGAGGCCGGATGGACAGGCGCGATTTGATCGACGCTGAAGACGGGGCGGAGCGTCCGTTGCGGGACGAGCTTGGCTTGAGACATCTTCAGTCGCGGCACGTGATGATGTATGTCGCGTGCGTTGCGGCGGCGGTGCTGGTGGTCGGCGCGGTCTCGGCGCTGAAGGCCCGCTCCGCTCTCATCGACAGAACCAAGACCGATCAACTGGCCCTCGCCCGTTCAGGCGCGGAGGCCGTAGCCGGAGCCGCGGGGAACGTCGCCGCGTTCGCCCAGTCAGTCGCGGCGTCCAGCCTCGCGAGCGGCAAGGACTACCACGTCATTTCCTCCCTTCTCAAATCGCAGATAGAGCACATGCCGGCGGTAGATTCGGTGTATCTTTTCAGCGAGTCTAGGCTGTTGGCATCGTCCGAACAAGACGGCGGGGCGGCCCGCGCGCTCGTAAAGGACAAATGCCTGATGCAGGCCCGCGAGGGCGTCGCCGCGTGCTATTCTTCGATGTACAAACTAGACAGCGGAAAGCGCACCGCGTACGTCTTCGTTCCCTCCTACGGCGAAGGCGGCGGGGTCTCCCGCGTGGTGGCCGCCGGCTTCAATCTGGACGACAGGAGCTTCAGCGCGCCGGTGACCGGACTCGCATCCGGCAAAAGCGGATTCTCATTCCTCGTGGACGCCGAAGGCAGGCTAGTCGCCAGCGGCGACCCGGACAAAGAAGAAGGCTCCGTCAAGGAATTCGCCGAACTTCTCCCGGTCAAGGCCGTCCTTTCCGGCCAGATAGGCTCTATGGTCTACCGTTACGGAAAGGTGAAGATGGCCGCGTCGTTTACCCCCGTCGAATCAATGGGGTGGGGGCTGATAACACAACGTCCGTATGCGGAAGCCGCCGCCGGCGCGGACTTCATACTCAAGACTCTATTACTGTTCCTAATATTGTTCTGCGGAGCCGCCGGGGCGCTGTCCGTGATGGAGACTCAGTCCATCACGAGGTTTCTGTTCATGCTAGGCGGCAGGATGGACGCCATCGCGCGGGGCCATCTCAATCAGGAAATCGGCTCCGCCGAGACGGGCGGGTTCGCTCCGCTCGCCTCCGCCTTCAACCGCATGGTCGCATCCATCTCCACGGACAGGCGCGAGAGCGGCAAAACGCTGGAAAGCGTCCGCGAAACAGCCCGCTTCAATCAGGCGATACTATCCAGCATTCAAGACCTGTTCATGGTGATAGACAGGTGGAACGCGGTGATAATGGCAAACGAAAGGGCGGAGGCGTACATGCCGAAAGAGGCGTTGCCCTGCGTCGGCAAAGGTCTCGGTTCGCTGGGCGGCGCGTGGGCGCAGAAACGGCTCGCGTCAGCCGTCCGCAAAGCCATTGAAACCGCTCAGGAAATAACCGTCAGCGACGTCCGGTTCCAGTCGTCGCACGGCGGCGCGCCTTCCATATACGACTTCCGCGTCTATCCGCTCACGGCAGGCGGCGGGGGCGCGGTAATATACGGACGCGAGGTCAGCGAGACCGTCAACAGGCACGAGAAGATAGCGGGCGCGGAGAAGTTCTTCAGAGAGATATCCACCGACGCGCCGGAGCCTCTTATCGCGGTGGACGGCGGCGGAAAGATAGAGTGGATGAACCCGGCCGCCGCCCGCGCCATCAACGCTGCGGGCGACATCGTAGGCGCGGACTTCTTCTCGCTTGTCGCCGAAAAGAGCCGAAATCTCGCGCTCGCGGCGGCAAGAAACGCCGCCGATAACATGTCCGAAGCCGAACGGGTGCAAATCGAGATCGGCGCGGGCGGCGAAAAGTCCGCCTTCGAGATGTCTGTCTGCGCCGTCTCGAAACCTACGGAAACCGGCGCAAGGCTTATCTTCTCGCTCAAACAGCTTGACCCGAAGCGGGATGTCGAGCGCGCCGCCCTCTTCGAAAAACCTCTCCTAGAAAAAAAGATACGGTTCCTTTCCTCCATCATAGACTGCATGCCTGAAGAGATGGCGGTGGTGGGAGACGGCGGAAAGATACTCATGGCGAACGCGGCCTTCGCGCGAAGGTTCGAGGCGCGCAAAGAGATATTCCTCGGCAAGAGCATAGACGCGCTGAACGCGTCCGGAGACGGGCCGATATTCGACACTGCCCGGCTAGACCTCGGAGGCGCGGCCTCCCGCGAGTTGACGCTCCGCACATTGCGCGGACAGAAGTTCTTCGCCTGTGTCTCAGGGGCCGCCGTGAAGGACTCCGAAGGCAACAAGGCCTGCGTGGTGTGCGTGCGCGAGATAGGCAGCGAGATGGAATCGCGCGCGCGCGACTCCCGGCTGCTCGAAGCCAGAACCAAGACCCGCCTCGCCCGCGCAGTCGCCGATAGGTTCGAGTCCGTCCTCGACAACCTCAACGCGGACATAAAAGAACTCGGCGGCGTCATTTTCGCTCCCGAAACCCGCGCCATCTGGGAAGACGTCGTAGAACACGCAAAAGAACTCTCGCTCGCCGCCAACTCCCTGATGATGTACTCGGTGGACACCCCGGCGCAAATGCGCTCATGCGACGTAAACAGCGCGGTCGCCGAAACCCTGCGCGCCCTCGAAGCTAGGGACATGCTTCCACCGAACGTCAACCTCGAAACCCGCTTCGACAGAAACTGCCCGGAGATGAAGGCGGACGAAAACCTGCTAAAAATGGCTATATGGCATCTTGCCGCCAACGCGGCGAACGCCGCGGCGAAAAACGGACGCGGCGGCCAGATGGTGGCCCGCACCCTCCGCTCCGAGGTGGACGGCTCAGCCGGCATACTCGTCGAAATCCTCGACAACGGTCCCGAATACCCGCAGGCCGACATCTCCCGCTTCTTCGAGCCGTTCTACGGGACCAACCCCGGAGGAATGGGACTAGGGCTGACGCTTGCCCGCCGCGCCATCCTCAAACACGGCGGACGCATAGGCATCGACCGCTCCGGAGGTTTCACGCGCGCCGGATTCTTCATCCCCCTTGAAGCCGCCGCCGCTCCATCACTCTCAACCAACAAGCGGCGCGCCTGATCTGTTCAACCGGGTTTATAGGAAAATTTAGGTTAAAACAAACTCAATAGGTAGCACAATCGCTATTTCCGCCACAATTCATTTTCATTTTATTTGACGGACAGGGCATTTGACGGATAATGTTCAACCATGAGAAAAGACTTGATACTTGTCGCTGACGACGAGCCTTCGATTGGTGTGGTCCAGAAAGGGACAAAGGCCCAATCTTCCTTTCACCGGAGCCCACTTCAAAGACAATGTGATCGGAGCCGTGCGTCCTGCGGATGGAAAATTCTTCAGCTTGATTATGCCAACTTCAAACACTCGGTCTTTCCAGATATTTCTTGACGAAATGCAACGGCATGTCCAATCTCGCCGCGCAGTCATGATCCTAGACAACGCCTCATGGCACAAACCCAAAATTCTCGACTGGGGACGCATACAGCCGGTTTACCTCCCCCCTTATTCACCTGATTTCAATCCCATAGAACGCCTCTGGTTGAACTTGAAACAGAACTTCTTCAACTTGTTTACCGCGAACACGCATGACGCATTGACGAACCGGCTTGCCGACGCTTTATGCTTCTATATTGATCGCCCCGAATTGTGCAAATCCATTTGCAGAGTGGGAGGTTTCATCTAATAGTTGGTATAGAAGTTGCTCTTTGATTGCTCTTTATTATGTTCGAATATTGCTTGCGCGCTATGTGTTTGAGCAGTCGATGCCGCAGCCGGAACAGCCGCCGCCGCGCGGGCCGCAGTCAGGCGTGGTTTCGCCGAGCAGCGCTTTGTTGCGTTCGAGGAAGAGATATTTCTCTGACACTCCGCAGTCGATGTGCGACCACGGGGTTGGCGACAGCGGTTTCATCTCGGCTCGGGCGTAGCGGTCGGCGTTCAGACCGGCGGAGGCGAAAGCGTCCGTCCACGCGTCGAACTTCAGCATGTCGGACCAGCCGTCAAAGCGGCAGCCGGATTCCCACGCGCGCTCGATGACCGCCCCTAGCCGCCTGTCGCCTCGGGCGAGCGCGGCTTCGAGATAGCTTGTCTCCACGTCATGCATGTCCAGTTTTACCGCGCGGCGGTCGATAAGCCCCCGCAACATGCGTTTCTTGGCAATCAGCGACTCCATGCTTTCCATCGGCTCCCACTGGAAAGGCGTGTGGGGCTTCGGGATGAAGTTCGACACGCTGACGGTGAAGACCTGTTTGCCTTTGACGCGGGAGGCGGAGCGGCCTCGCGTCTCGACCATCCTAGCCACAAGCGCGGCGATTTCCCTCACGTCCTCTTCCGTCTCCGTCGGCAGCCCGATCATGAAGTAAAGTTTTATTTTTTTCCAGCCCGCGCGCGAGGCCGACGCCACAGTGTTCATTATCTCTTCTTCGGTCACGCGCTTGTTGATGACATTGCGCAACCTCTGGGAGCCTGCCTCCGGCGCGAGCGTCAGCCCGGTGGCGCGCACTTCCCTCAGCTTCGCGTACACTTCCCCGCTGAAGGTGTCCACTCGAGTGGAAGGCATGGAGATGGAAACGCGGCGCGGGGCAGCGAAGCCCGTCAGAGAGTCCAGTAGCTCCCCCATCCCGGAGTAGTCCGGCGCGTTCAGAGACAACAGTGAAATCTCGTCGCAGCCCATACCCTCGAACAAGTCCCCCGCGTTGCGCGTCAGGCTGCCGACGCCGCGTTCCCTGTGGGGCCTGTAAATCATCCCCGCTTGGCAATATCTGCAACCTTGAACGCAGCCCCTGAATATCTCTATCTGAATCCTGTCGTGCACCGCTTCGATTCCGGGGACGACGAACGCGCGCGGGGCCTGTATCGAATCAAGGTCGCGCGGGAACCTGCGCTTCACGTTGCCGCGCGCCCCGCAGGAAACGGCGGTCAGGCCGGAGGGGGCGGCGAATGTTTCGCATAGAGCGGGGACGTATACGCCGGGGATGTCGGCGAGCGCGTTCAGCAGGGCGGGTTTGCCGCCGCCCGGCCCCTTCGCCGCGCGCGCCGCCTCGACTATATCGACGATGCCTTCCTCCGCTTCGCCGATGAAGAACGCGTCGAAGAAATCCGCCAGAGGCTCCGGGTTGCAAGCGCACACCCCGCCCGCGATAACCAGCGGCCCGGCGGCCACTCTGTCAGCCGACCTCCGCCCGATGCCTCCGAGGCTCAACATCGTAAGAATGTTCGTGTACGTCATCTCGTACGACAGCGAAAACCCCATGATGTCGAATTCGCTCAGCGGGGTGAAGCTTTCCAGAGAATATAGAGGCAGGCCGCGCTCGGACAACTCGCGCTCCATGTCCGGCCACGGCGCGAACGCCCTTTCGCACTCAACCCCCGGAATCTCGTTCAGCAGGTGATACAGCAGCATGAAGCCGAGGTTGGACATCCCGATTTCGTACACTTCCGGGAAACAGAGGACGACGCGGAGCGCCGAAGGGTCGGAGCCACAGCCGCGCGCGCTGTTCAACTCCCCGCCCGCGTACCTGCCCGGTCTCTCAACTCTCGGCAGAACCTCAAGCTCAACCCGCCGCCTTATTTCTTTCGCCGCATCATTCATGGACGTTAATACTAACGGAGCCGAACCCGCTAATCAACCCGCAACCCGCGCATGTCATTTTTCCAACGGTTATCCGTGAGCAGAAACGAGGCGCGGTTCACCTGTTCCGGATTGTGACTAGGATGCCGTTGTGGTCGGAGATGTCTAGTTTCCCGGGCGTCGAGTGCAGGGGGATTACTTCCGCCGCAATGTCTTCGTCCGATATGCCGAGCGAGAACACGTAGTCCACGCGGTCAGCGCCGACTGTTATAAACCCTTCTGCTTCGTATGTCGCGCTCATATCGCGGCTGTTGAGGTCGCCGCCGAAAAGCGCGCGCGCGTCCGGCGCGGCCAGTTCTTCCCTCAGGATGGAGGCGACTTCGCGGGACTGTTCTATTCTCACATCGTTTTTGTACGCTTCGAAGTGAGTGTTGTAAACGCGCAACAGAGCGCCGCCGTCTTTTGCCGCAGCGTCCGCCCGGCACAGCGATTTTTGTATCAGCGCGCCGCTGCGCCGGTATGACGTTTCGAGTCGCCGGCACTTGATATGGGCCTTGTCGAGCGCGACGGTTTCCCTGTTCCACAGGAATGCCAGCCCTTCTATCCACAGCGCTCCGACTCTCTCCGACTCCCAGAACGACCCGCCGTAGTTCAGTCCCCGCTTTTTCAGCCCTAGCGCTATTTCCTTTATCGTGTCGTCTCCGGAAGGATGGCCGTAGATTTTGCAGACGGACGCTTCCTGAATGCCGACGATGTCCGGCTTCATCTCCGCCAGCAGCGCTATGAGGGCTTCTCTGCGTTTAACATAGTCGTCCCGCTTTTCGCTTGCCTGCAGGTCGCAATAAAGGATGTTCGCGGAAAAATAGGTCATCCGGCTTTCCGCCGCCGCGAGAGACTTCGAGGCGAGAACAAAGATAAAACTTGTGATTATGAGCGCTCGTGTTTTCATGCGAATATTTTACACTCTTCGAGCGCGAAAAAGCGCCGGATATTTTAAAACCGGGACTCGGCGGGTTAATGAAAAGCGGAACATGTCAGATGGCGCTATAATAATCGAACAAGTAAAAAATGGAGCGCGTCATGAAAATAGAAAACCTGAAATCGGCGGCGATGGCGTTTGCGCTCGTTGCGGCGGCGGCGACCGGCGGCCCGGCGGCGGCGCAGAGCGTGTCGGCGGTCGCGAAGCTGCTCACGCCGGAGACCATCAACGCCGGGGAACCCGTGAAGATAAGTTGCGAAGTAGAGAACGCCGGAGTCGCCGAATTGGCCGTGCCTCCGCATTTCTTTTCGATAGGGGCGTCGGACGGGGCGGGGCTGTTCTTCGTCGTGAAGGACGAGGGAGGCTCGCCGCAGCGGTCGGCTTGCCCGCCTCGAATCTCCCCGGCCCCCGGCTCGGCAGTTTCTTTTCGTCCGGGCGAGTACCACGGCATTCGCTCATTCGACCTCTCCCAATGTTTCGTTTTTGAGGAGGGAAAAACCTATTCAATATCGGCTGAATATGTTTCGAGGCCGAACACGCCCGGCGCTTGGAACGGCTCGGCAATGTCGAACCCGGTCATGGTGACTGTTAAAGAGGACACGGCGAAGAAGAACGCGAGAGCCGCGTCGGAACTGGTGTCCGAGTGGCTGAACAACTACGACTATCACGCGTCCGGGGCGGCAAAAAAGAGCGTTCTTTCGCTCGGAATGTCGGCGGTCCCGGCGCTTGCGGAAGCTTTGCGCGCGGAATCGCGCCTGCTCGCCGCCGGCGATATCATCGAACTGCTCGGCTATCTCCCATGCCGCGAATCAGTGGACGCTCTCGTCCTGTTCGTCGTCACCGGCGGCGGACAGCGCTTCAATTCCGGGATCGGCGGCGAGTTCTCCGGCGCAAGCATCCTTGTCGACGCGGCTATTGTCTCTCTGGAAAAAATTTCCGGGGAACGCTTCTCGCGGGACAAAGGGGATCTGGCCGAACAGTGGTATTCATGGCATGAACGAAACCGCGACACGTTCAAATCCGCGCTCGGCGACCGCTGAGTTGAAAAACCTGTAAATTCTTAAGGGAAAACTTTTGAAAAAGTTTTCCCTTAAAATCCCTTTCAAAACTTTTCATGCTAGCGCCGATGTCGCGGCTTCGCCTGCGCCACCGGCGCGTTTCATGGGAAAAGATATTGAGAAAGGGTTTTCAGAGGAATCCTGTTCATGGCGGTTGGCGGCGTTGTGCCCGTAGGGGCGACCCGGCGGGTCGCCCGGTTTGCGCCCGTGACGTTTTTTATCGTTGTCAAGGAGACCTTGGAAACGATGAGCGAAATATATTAATTTGGATAGCAACACATATAGCGAAAGAATGCATAATACAAATAAACAATGATCATAAATCAGTAAAGGAGTATTTTAAAAATGCGATTTACTATGAATGATAGCTATGACGAAATCTGTCATAAAGCAGATGAAATGACACCGGGCAAGGAATACATTCCTCAAGTAGCAGAGGTTTTCATCGCTGCAAAAGCAGCTATTGAACAAAACAAAGCAGCAGAAAGCATGAAAACCGCTACATGGGCGCTATGCGTTGCTACATTTGTGTTGGGGCTCATTGCTATAGTTCAAATGATTATGAAGTGAGCCATTGAAGAGGAAACTTCTACATCGTTACCAAGGTCGCCTTGGTAACGCATAGACCGAAAGCTCCGCTTTCACCGCCATTAGCGTCCCCGTTGCCAAGGTCTCCTCAGTAAAGCATATAAACATTATTGCATAGTTACCAAGGTCTCCTCGGTAACGCAAAGAAAAAAACCACGCTTGACCCATGTTTTTATCTGATATAACATACAAGAAGTATAAATTGACATGTTAATTGCAAATTTACTTGGAATAGAAACTATCTTACTTATGCAACTATTCACAGGTTGACCGACTCAGAAACAAGAGAGCCCAAAATGACAAAGAAGAAGTCTGAAGGATTCAAAAATGACGATCAGCGAACCGCCGCGCAAGCGCTGAAGATTTTTAAAGACGCTCTGGATTCTTCGACGGACGCCATCGGGATGTCGACTCCGGATGGACGTCACTACTACCAGAACAGATCTTTCGATGAGTTGTTCGGCGACATCGGCGAGAATCCTTCAGACACGCTGTTCGTTGATGCGCAAGTCGGACGGGAAGTGTTCGACGCCATAATGGCCGGCGGTCATTGGAGCGGCGAGGTAAAAATGCGCGCCAAAGACGGCGGCGCTCTCGACATCATGCTGAGGGCGTATGCCAACAAAGACGAGAGCGGGCGCGTAGTATCGCTGGTTGGCGTTCACACCGACATCACTTCTCTGAAGTCGGCGAGGGACGCGTTGCGCGACAGCGAGGAACGCCTTCGTCTGCAGATAGACAGAATGCCGCTGGCTTCCATGGTCTGGGACTCTGGTTTCAGAGTGATTCATTGGAACTTGTCGGCGGAGACCATGTTCGGACAAACCAAGGCGGAAGCGATAGGCAAGCCGATTTGCGAAATAATCAAGCTGTCGCAAACACAGCGGCTCGCGGACGACATCGCCGAAGCCCCTCGACATGCCATTGACGATATCTTCAAAACGGACAAGCCGCTCCGCGCCGAGCGTTGGGCGGACAATATCAAAGGCGAGACGCGGCTCATCTCCTTCGCTCTGTCGCCCATTCTCGGCCCCGACGGAACGGTCGAATATGTGATTTGCGCGATGGAAGACATTACCGACCAAAAGATGACTGAGAACCGATTGAAAGAAGAGCGCGAACGGCTTAACCATATCTTGAGCATCACAAAAACAGGGCTTGATATCATAGACGCCGAGTTTAACTTGCTTTTCGTGGACAAGAGTTGGCAGGAGATTTACGGCAATCCTGACGGGCGCAAGTGCTACGAGTATTTCAACGGCCGCAGCGAGCCATGTCCAACCTGCGGCATCCCCAAAGCGTTCGAAACCAAATCCATCATAGTCACCGAAGAAGTCATGCGTAGAGAAAACGGCCGCGTGGTTGAAGTCCATAGCATACCCTTCAAAAGCGTGACGGGAGAATGGCTTGTGGCGGAACTCAACGTGGATGTCACCGAGCGCAAAGCCGCCGAGGCGGAGCGGGAGAAGCTCCAAGCCCAACTCCTGCAATCCCAAAAGATGGAGTCGGTGGGACAGCTCGCGGGGGGTATCGCACACGACTTCAACAACATCATCGCCACCATATCCGGAACAACAGAGTCGCTAATCAGTAAATACCCTTCAGATTCGCCTCATTTCAAAAAACTCGAGCGAATCCTCAAATCCTGCGGCAGAGCCAAAGACATCACCATGAAACTGCTCGCCTTCGCTCGAAAGGAAAAACTCAACGCCAAGATTCAAGACCCCGCGCCCATTCTGTCGGATGTCGTGGAGATGCTCGCAACCGCGCGCTCGTCGAAAATCGAAATAACCCTCGACTCGCGCCCCGAAGACATCCGGATCAACGCCGACTCCAATCAGATACTTCAGGCGGTTCTGAACATCTGCCTCAACGCGTGCGACGCCATGCCCGGCGGCGGAAACCTCTCGATAAGGCTTCGCAAGGAGCGCCTAGACTACTGCCCGGACCCGCGCCTCAAGCCGGGCGATTACGCCGTCATTTCCGTCTCCGACACCGGCCCGGGCATTGACGATGACAAGGTGAATAAAGTCTTCGAGCCTTTCTTCACCACAAAGGATATCGGCAAAGGAACAGGACTCGGCCTGTCCATAAGCCACAGCATAATCAAATCCCACGGCGGGTTCATCTCGCTTGATCCCGGCAAAGGAAAGGGCGCGACGTTCCACATTCACATCCCCGCCGCCGATCCCCCACAAGCCGCTCTATCCAACCCCGATCAGACCCCGCTCGAAAAATCCGGCGGCAAAATCCTAGTCATCGACGACGACGAAGACTTCGCTGAAATGATCCGAGATTCGCTCGACGAGAACGGCTTTAACGCTAATGTCGCCCTGTCGGGCAAAGAAGCTATCGAACTCTACAAAAAAAACGGTTCCGACATCCAATTCGTCCTGCTTGACATGCGGCTCCCGGAGATGAACGGAACCGAGATATACTTCGCTCTCAAAGAAATCAACCCGGACGCAAAAATCGCTCTATGTTCAGGATACAGCGTGGAAGGCGAGGCGTCCGCGCTCCTTGAACAAGGCGCGGTCGCTTTCATCCAAAAACCCTGCACACTGTCAAACCTTGTAAGCGTCCTGCGCAGCGCCATATAGCCCTCATCGCCGCTTCCTCGGCAACCATCAGAAATATTATTACATCGTTACCAAGGTCGCCTTGGTAACGCATAGACCGAAAGCTCCGCTTTCACCGCCATTAGCGTCCCCGTTGCCAAGGAGACCTTGGCAACGATGAGCGAGGCGATTCAGCGAATCGCCCCTACAATAAAAACTGCCTGTTGCTATCTTTAATTAAACGATATTACATAGGGCGTCGGGAGGGGAAGCGCGGAAGCGGTTCGCTCCCGACGCCCAGTGAAACGTTTTGAAGAGATTCCAAAGAGAAACTTTTTCAAAAGTTTCTCTTTGGCCGCCGGAGGCGCTGTTGAAATTCAGTGTTCCGGCTTGGGGTTATCGGTTTTCGGGTTCGTCGCGGGTGAGGATGTCGATGATGCGCATGATGTTGGCTCCCTGTTCGGAGAGGGGGACGAGGTCGGTTGAGTTTTCGTCCGGGGCGGCGAAGGCTTCGGAGTCGATGCGTTCGCGGGCGAACTTGACGAAGCCTTCGAACTCGGTCTGCATGCGTTCCATCTTCATTCGCATGTGAAGGATGACTTCTATGCCGGCAAGGTTGATGCCGAGGTCCTGATGGAGCCTTATGATGCGCTGGAGTTTTTCCACGTCGGACTGGGAGTAGAGGCGAGTGTTTTGAGAAGTGCGTCTGGGTCGTATCAGGCTGGCTTTCTCATAGATGCGCAATGTCTGCTGCGGCACGCCGAGCATGTCGGCCACCACGCTGATGACGTAAACGGGTTTGTCTCTGTCTATGTCCATAGCCGCCTCCCGGGGCCGGGGCGTCAAAGCCCGGCGTAGAGCGCCGCCCTCGGGTTTTCAGGGTGCGATTCAGCGAATTTCCTCAGTAACTCTCTGTCCGCCTTTGACAGGTTGCGGGGGGTCGCCGTTTTTATTTTAACGTAAAGGTCGCCGCGCCCTTTGTTTTGCAGCGACGGGAATCCTTTGCCTCTGAGCCTGAATGTTTTTCCTGTTTCCGTTCCTTCGGGAATCTTGATGGAGGCTTTTCCTTCCGGGGTGGGCACTTCGAGCAGCGAGCCGAGCGCGGCCTCGACGACCGTGACTGGTATCTCGACGTGAAGGTTGTTGCCTTTGCGCTCGAAAAGCCTGTGGGATGAGACCTGAGTGATGATGTACAGGTCTCCTGCGGGTTGTCCGGCGGCGCCGGGCCTGCCTTTGCCGGGGATTCGGATTTTTGAGCCGTTATCGACGCCCGCCTGAATTTTCACGGACATGCGTTTGATTGCCGGCACGCTGCCGGAACCGCCGCATTTGCCGCATGCCGGGCCGGATGTGACGCCGGAGCCGCCGCAGGCGCGGCAGGGCTGAGAGATGTTGAACATGCCGCGGCCGATTTTTGTTTGTCCGGAGCCGCCGCAGGCGGGGCAGGGGCCGGCAGCCGAACCGGGAGCCGAGCCGGAGCCGCCGCAGGCGCCGCACGAGTCAAATCCCTGAAAAGATATGTCTTTCTCTACGCCCTTGAAAGCTTCGTCGAAGGAGACGGCCAGAGACAGATGAATGTCTTCGCCGCGCGCGGGCCGCCTGAAATGAGACGCCGCGCCGCCGCGCCCTCCTCCGAACAGCGTCTCGAATATGTCGCCGAATCCGCCGCCCCCGCCTCCGAAGTCGAACCCGCCTTGCTGGTATTCGTACCCGCCTCCGCCGGGGGGGAACCCTTGCCCGCCCTGAAATCCGCCGGGGCCGTACATGTCGTATTCCTGTCGCTTCTTCGGGTCGCTCAGCGTCTGATACGCCTCGCTGATGTCCTTGAACTTCTTTTCCGCCTGAGGGTCGTTCGGGTTGACGTCCGGGTGGTGTTTGCGCGCGAGCCTCCGGTAGGCCTTCTTGATGTCGGCCTCCGTCGCGTTCTTTTCGACTTCGAGTATTTTATAGAAGTCCTGAGCCATTGCTCGCCGCCTCGCCGCCGCGTGTTCCGGCGGACAGTTCACCTCATAATTATATCCTGACTGAACAGCGCCTGAACATCAGTCCGAAAGTTGCGGCGGCTGTTGTTTTCTGCACACGACCACTTTGGCGGGCCGCAGCAGCTTTTCGTCTATCCTGAACCCCTTCTCAATTTCCTCGGTTATCCGGCTGTCTTCGACGTCGGGCGAATCGACGGTGTAGAGGGCCTCGTGGATGTTCGGGTCGAAGAACTCGCCGACGGAGTCGAAGGGAACGACGCTGAACTCTGCGAGGACATCAAGCATCTGGCGCTCTACTAGGGACATGCCTTCAAGAATTTTCGCGTCCGCTTCGCCGCCTGTCGCAAATTTTAGGCCGCGCTGAAGGTTGTCCAGCACGGGAAGAAGTTTTTCCGCCATTCGGGAGTGACCGTACTTGAGCGCGTCCGCTTTTTCTTTCGTTGTTCTGCGCTTGTAGTTCTCAAACTCGGCCTTCATGCGCTGGAGCATGTCTAGGTACTCGGCGCGGGTCTTTTCCAATTCGGCGATTTTCTCGCGAGCCTGCGCCAGAGCGTCCATGGAATCCGTGTTCGCAGCGGCAGGCGGTTCTGTCGCCGGTTCGGCGGCAGGGGTGTTCTGCGCGGGGGGCTGTCCCGCGGCGGCTTCCGGGGTTTCCGGAGCGACCGCGCCGCTTTCGTCTTCTATGATGATTCGTTTAACCATAAGATGCCTCTTTCCACTCTTTCGTCGGGGGAGGACGGCGATTGGCGGGTGGGGGCCGCAGGGCGACTCATGCCCGCCCTGCGCCCGACCGCCGGGCTGTTTATACAAAATCTAATCGGAATCCTTGCTTCGGATCCGATTTAGATGTCCTTGTACTCGGCGTCCACCACATCGTCGTCTCCGCCGCCGGAGCCGCCTTGAGCCGACGGGCCGGACTGTCCGGCGCCGGGTCCCGCGCCAGCGCCCGCGTCCGCTCCGCCTTGCGATGCGGCGGCCTGCTCGTACATCACCTGCGCCATCTTGTGGCTCGCCTGCATCAGCGCTTCGGACGTTTTCTTTATCTCGTCTATGTCGGACTTCTCAAGCGCGTCTTTTGCCTTCTTGAGAGCCGCCTCGATTTCGCTCTTCACTTCCGGCGTCAGCTTGTCTCCGTATTCCTTGAACGACTTCTCAGTCGTGTACACCATCTGGTCGGCATGGTTTCTGGCGTCAACTTCCTCTCGCTTCTTCTTGTCCTCTTCGGCGAACTTCTCCGAATCCTTCACCATCTGCTGGATTTCCTGTTCGGTGAGATTGGTGGTGGCGGTGATGGTGATCTGCTGGGACTTGCCGGTGGCAAGGTCCTTGGCGGAAACGTTGACAATGCCGTTGGCGTCAATGTCGAAAGTGACCTCGACTTTGGGGATGCCGCGCGGGGCGGGCGG
This sequence comes from bacterium, assembly GCA_029573925.1. Lineage (GTDB taxonomy): Bacteria > UBP15 > UBA6099 > UBA6099 > UBA6099 > UBA6099. The sequence goes on along the minus strand of JAKQBV010000159.1, from coordinate 4,716 downwards.
GATGCCGACAAGCTGGAACTTGCCCAGCGTCTTGTTGTAAGCGGCCATCTCGCGTTCGCCCTGTAGCACATGGATCTCGACGCTCGTCTGGTTGTCGGCGGCTGTGGAGAACGTCTCGCTCTTGCGCGTCGGTATGGTGGTGTTGCGCTCTATCAGCTTGGTGAACACGCCGCCGAGAGTCTCGATGCCGAGCGAAAGGGGAGTGACGTCCAGCAGCAGCACGTCCTTGACCTCGCCGCCGAGCACGCCGGCCTGAATCGCCGCGCCCACCGCGACCACTTCGTCCGGGTTGATGCTCTTGTTCGGCTCTTTGTTCAGCACGCTTTTGACAAGGTCCTGAACCGCCGGAATCCGGGTGGAGCCGCCGACGAGCAGAATCTGGTCTATATCGCTGGGTTTCAGGCCGGAATCATTGAGCGCCTGTTTGAGCGGCCCTAGGGTCTTCTCGACTAGGTCCGCGGTCAGCTTGTTGAACTCGCCCCGCGACAGCTTGAGGTCGAGGTGTTTGGGGCCGCTTGCGTCCGCCGTGATGAACGGCAGGTTGATAGTAGTCTCGGTGCGGCCGGAAAGCTCGATCTTCGCCTTTTCGGCGGCCTCGCGCAACCTCTGCATCGCCATCCTGTCCGCAGCCAAATCAATGCCGGAATCCTTCTTGAACTCCTTGACCATCCAATCGACAATGCGCTGGTCGAAGTCGTAGCCGCCCAGCAGGTTGTTGCCCGCCGTCGCTTTGACCTCGATTACGCCGTCCCCGATTTCGAGCACGGACACATCGAACGTGCCGCCGCCGAGGTCGTACACCACGACCTTCATGTCTTTGTCCTTGTCGATGCCGTAGGCGAGAGCTGCTGCGGTCGGCTCGTTGATGATTCGGAGCACTTCCAGACCGGCGATTCTGCCCGCGTCCTTCGTCGCCTGCCTCTGGCTGTCCTCGAAATACGCGGGAACGGTTATTACCGCCTGAGACACCTTTTCGCCCAGATACGCTTCCGCATCCTCTTTAAGCTTCTGCAACACCATAGCCGAAATCTCCTGCGGGCTGTAGCTCTTGTCGCCCAGCTTCGCGGTGAAGTTTCTGCCCATCTGCCTCTTTATGGACATTACAGTGTTGTCCGGATTGGTGACAGCCTGCCGTTTTGCGGCGGTGCCGACGATGCGCTCGCCCTCGCGGGTAAGAGCCACCACCGAAGGAGTCGTCCTGCCCCCTTCGGAATTGGTGATTACAACAGGGTCGCCGCCTTCTATAACAGCGACGCAAGAGTTTGTGGTTCCAAGATCGATGCCTATAATTTTGCCCATGATGGCGCCTCCTCGCGTCAGACGATACAGTCCGACTTCATGCTGAGATTATAAAGCGTTAGCGCAATGTTGTCAAGAAGCTTAATATAATTTTTCAGCCGCGTGAAAAATCTTTTACAAGCAAGGAAAATTATCTGTTAGCATTACTAGCATTCTGCGAAAAGCGGGGTCCCCGGGCCGGATTTGAACCAAACCGGTCTCATTAGTGAAAATTTGCAGAACAGGATGTTAAGCGGTGTTGAACCCGGATTCGTCGATAGAGCTGGCGAACCGGGGCGATTTTCATAGCGGCGAACTCACGCACAAAGCAAGTTTGTGCGTGCCACCCATTTATATTGTTCATGAACCGTATGTTCTATTCACTGCAAAAATTGCCCCTTGCGCCTCGCATTTCGTCCGCGCCGAGCAATTAACCATGAACTCTGACGACTGATCCGGGATTGCTATATAATCAAATTAATGGGAGCGGGCGGGTGGCTTGCGCGACTTTTGTCTAGACTCGGAGGAAAAAGGCTATGAAAAGAACGCGTAAGGATTTGCCAATAGAATATATGACGGCTGAAAATTCTTCGGGGTTTCCCCGATTCTTCTTGTCGTTGCGCAAACATAATGACGCGAAATGTTCGGGAAAAGAGGTTTCGGCAAACCTCTTTTTTCAAAAGGCGTTTCCCAAATCGCCGAAGTCGAAAACAGTATCAAACGGTTTTTTCAGGATAAAAACAGCGGCGGTTGCGGCGGTTGCGGCTGCTGCTGTCGCGGTCGCCGCGCAGGCGCTTGCGCAGGTCTCCGTGTCCGTTCCACGGATAAGTCTTCCGGAGGACGAAGGGCCGCATGCCGGCGTTCCTTTTGAGAGGTGGCAATTCAGCGGCCATCTCCAAGACGACGAGGGGCGCAGATACGGATTGACGGCGTCGTTCTTCGTGGCGAAGTTCGACGGCCTGCCTGACGCCCGTTTCATGTATTATTGCCTTTCGGAGAAAGAAGAAAGCCGGTTCCACAGCGGCTCGCTTGTCGAGAAATCGGCGGCCGCGACGATGAAGTCGGCGGTTGCCGCGCTTCCGGGGGACGTCCGCTTCGCGTTGACTCCCGGCATGTTCGACGAGAAAGAAATCGAAAAGCATCACAGGTTTATGAAAGAAGAGCCGACTGTGATTGGCGAGGGGCTTGGGCTGAGGTTCGACGGGAATTATTTTGTCAATGAAAAAAGTCCGGGCCGCGACTGGGAGGATTGGAGATATAGCGCGAGGTTGGCGGGCGAAGGGTTCGAGGTAGAGTTGGAGATGAAGCCGGAGAGAGGACCGCTTTTCATGGGCGGCGCGGGAAGCGCCGGGCTGAATCCGGACGAGAATTTTCTTATGTATTCGTTCCCGCGAATGACGGCGAAGGGGGAACTGAGGATAGGCGGAGAGACGCGGCGCGCGCGCGGCGTATTGTGGCACGACCATCAGTACGGCGCGCTAGGCGATGCGGCGAATCCGGCGGGGTGGGACTGGTTCCGCGTCCAACTCGAAGACGGAACGGACATGAGCCTGTTAGTCTTCCGCAGGCCGGACACCGGGGAGCGGTTTCACCGGCTGGCGACTGTCAAATGGGGAGACGGGCGCGTTTCGGTAGTGAAGGACATCGTGGTCGAGCCGCTCAACACGTGGACAAGCCCGGACACGGGAATCGTTTATCCGCTCGACTGGGCGGTCGCCATCCCGTCGCTGCGCGCGCATCTTACTATCAGGCAGGATATGCCTTATCAGGAGACGCGGGTGTTCGGCCCTCTGCGCGCAGCATGGGCAGGCTCCGGCAGAGCGGAGGCGGTGATTGACGGCGAACGGCAGGCGGGTAATGTTTTTACCGAGCTTGCGGGTTACCGAGCAGGGCCGGAAGGCGCGTTGCCGTGAGACGCGGATTGCTACCTGCGGGAATTTCGCCCGCAACGGCGGGAAACACAGGTTATTTACTATCTATAGTCATATAAACTAAAATCAGCAAAGCGTATCAACATCGAACGGGGGACGGCAAATGATGAAAGACATCGGAACGGAACTGGAAATCAAATGTGTGAACACGATAAGGATGCTGGCGGTGGACGCCACGCAGAAGGCCAATTCGGGGCATCCCGGCGCGCCGCTCGGAATGGCCGCGATGGGTTACGCGCTTTTCGACGGGTTCATGAAGCACAGCCCGGCGAACCCGGAGTGGCCGGACCGCGACAGGTTCGCGTTGTCCGCCGGGCACGCGTCGATGTTGCTGTATTCGCTGCTTCATCTCACAGGCTACGACCTGCCTCTGGACGAGTTGAGAAACTTCCGGCAGCTTGGGAGCAGGACGCCGGGGCATCCGGAGCGGGACCTTGCGGCGGGGGTGGAGATATCGACAGGGCCGCTGGGGCAGGGGCTGGCGCACGCGGTGGGGATGGCGCTCGCGGAGGCGCGGCTGGCCGCCCGCTTCAATAAACCCGGCTTCAACATCGTGGATCACAACACGTATGTCGTCTGTTCGGACGGCGACATTCAGGAAGGGCTTTCCACTGAGGCGGCCAGCTTGGCGGGACATCTCGCCCTCGGCAAACTCATCTGCCTTTACGACGACAACGGAATTCAGATCGAAGGCCGCACGAGTCTGGCTTTTGGAGAGAATGTGGCGGCGAAGTTCAAGGCTCTCGGCTGGCAGGTGATAGGGCCGGTGGACGGGTTCGACATCCCGGCGGTGAAAAAGGCGCTGCGCCGCGCGCGCAGGGATGCCTCCAAGCCGTCTCTCATAATCTGCAAGACCATCATCGGGCGGCACAGCCCGCTGGAGGACAGCGAGAAAGCCCACGGCTCGCCGCTCGGCGCGGACAACGCGATTGCCACCAAGAAGGCGCTCGGCTGGCCGCTCGAACCGGAATTCATCGTGCCGCAGGAAGTGGCCGCGCACATGCGCAAGGCGGTCGCCCGCGGCAAACGCGCTGAGTCTAAATGGTCGAAGCTGTTCTCGGTGTATGAAAAACTTTATCCGGCGGACGCGCAGGAATTCTTGTCCGCGATGAAAGGCGAGTTGCCGCAAGGATGGGAGTCGGCGCTTGAGGGAGTTGTCCCGGCAGACTCAAAACCAATGGCGACGCGGGCGGCGTCGGGCAAGGCCCTGAACGCGCTGTTCGCAAAGTTGCCGAACCTAATCGGAGGCTCCGCCGACCTCGGCCCCAGCAACAACACGCGGCTGGCCGCGTCCGGAAGCTTCAGCGCGACCGACCGCGCGGCGAATAACATCCACTTCGGCGTCAGGGAACACGCAATGGCGGCCGTGTGCGGCGGGATCGCGCTGCACGGCGGCTTGATTCCATATGCGGGCACGTTCTTCACTTTCGCCGACTACATGAGGCCGTCCATAAGGCTGGCGGCTATTATGGGCGCGAGGGTGATATACGTGTTCACGCACGACAGC
>JAKQBV010000139.1 GCA_029573925.1 bacterium | reverse complement strand
CGCCTCGATCTCCATCTTGTCTCCGACTTTGACCATGTCTCCGCCGTTGCATTTCACAGAGCGAATTTTCAGGTTCTTCCAAACGCTCCGGACTTTGATTTTCCACTGAGTGAAAGCGCGCGTTTCGGCGCAATCGTTCTCGGTGAGCATATCGTGTCTGCGGGCGCAGGGATCGTAAGTCTCGACCGCGTATTGTTGTACCATCCGGTTCGTGTTGAAGACCGGACAGTTGTTTTTCATCGAGTTCTTCATCATCTGAATCCATCTGCGGGGCAAGCCGTCCGAGCCGCGTTCGTAATAAAGAGGAACGACTTCTTTCTCCAAGATTTCATATAACTGATTTGCTTCAATCTCATCCTGATACTGATAGTTGTCATACACCTCGCCGTGACCGATAGCCCATCCGAGATCGGCGTTATAACCCTCGCACCACCAGCCATCCAGCACGCTGATATTGAGAGCGCCGTTGGCGGTGGCTTTCATTCCGCTAGTGCCGCTGGCCTCCATCGGACGCCTCGGAGTGTTCATCCAGATGTCCACTCCCTGAGTCATGTAGCGGGCAAGAAAGATGTCGTAGTTTTCCAGAAAGACGATGTGGGAGCGCAGTTCGGGGCGTCTGGCCTGATGGATGATGTGTTTGATAACCTCTTTGCCCTCGACGTCTCGCGGGTGCGCTTTCCCCGCGTAAATTATCTGAACCGGTCTGTCTTTGTCGTTTAGGAGCCTTATGAGCCTTTCAGGGTCCCTCATCAGCAGGTCGCCGCGTTTGTAAGTGGCGAATCTGCGAGCGAAGCCTATGGTGAGAGCTTCTGGGTTGAGGACTTCGGCGGCCTTGCGGACTTCCGACGAAAGAGCGCCCTGCGACTCAAGTTGCTGGGCAAGTTTCCTTCTGGCAAACGCCACAAGCCTCTCCCGCCGCCGCTCGTGCGTCCTCCACAACTCCTCGGGCGGAATCACATCCGTTCTTTTCCACAGTTCTTTGTCCGTCGGGTCCGTTTTCCATTTCGGGCCGAGATATCTGTCGAGCAGGTCGGTCATTTCCTTCGACACCCATGAAAGCGTATGGACGCCGTTCGTCACGTGAGTGATCGGCACTTCGTCCACCGGCACGTCCGGCCAAATTCCGGCGAACATCTTTCTTGACACGTCTCCATGAAGCTCGCTGACGCCGTTTATCAGAGCCGCGTTCTTTATCGCAAACACCGCCATGCTGAAACTCTCGGCCTTGTCTGACGGATTCTGCCTTCCAAGACCGAGAAATGCGTCTTCGCTGATTCCAAGTGCGTCGATGTATCTCTTCAAATACTTGACCACGATGTCCGGAGAGAAAATGTCGATGCCGGCGGGAACTGGCGTGTGCGTCGTGAAAACATTGCTCGCTCTCACGACCGATCTGGATTCCCAGAAGTCGAGGTTCTTAATCCTCATGTATCTGGCAATCCGCTCCATGCTCAGAAAAGCCGAATGGCCCTCGTTCATGTGATAGACGTTCGGTTCAATCCCGGCGGCAACCAGCGTCCTCACGCCGCCTATCCCCAGCAATATCTCCTGTTTCATCCTCAGGTGGATATCGCCGCCGTACAGCGCGCTGGTAATCTTGCAGTCTTCGGGGCTGTTCGCTTCCGGCAGGTTCGTGTCGAGCAGCAGGAGCATGTTTCTGCCGACCTGAATGTTCCACACCTGCGCAGTCACCGTTCCGGTAGGGTACTCCACCTGTATCCTTACAGGCTTGCCGTCTTTGTCCGTCAACTGCCTAATCGGCATTGTGAAGAAATCGTTATCAAGATATTTCTCGTTTTGCCATCCGTCCGCGTTGAGATACTGAGCGAAATAACCTTCCTGATAGAGCAGACCTATCCCCGTAAAAGGAATGCCGAGGTCGCTGGCGGCCTTGATATGGTCTCCGGAGAGCAGTCCCAGACCGCCCGAATAGTTGGTGATACATTCGGTGAGTCCGAACTCCATCGAGAAGTAAGCCACTTCTAGCGGATATTTCGGCTTCTGATAAGTCTGATACCATGTTTTCGGTTCGCCGAGATATTCAACTAGGCTCTCATACGCGCGTTCGAGGTGAGCCATTATTGCGTCGTCGTTCTCGACTTCCTTCAGCCTGTCCTGTTTGATATGCCCCAGCATCTTCACCGGGTTGCCGTACATGTTGTCCCACAAGTCTCTGTCTAGTCTGCGGAACAGGTCCACCGTGTCGTGATCCCAACTCCACCTTATGTTATACGCAAGCTCCATCAAAGTGTTGAGTTTTTCCGGAAGCGACGGAGCCACATGGAAAACGTGACATGGTTTCATCTTTTCTCTCCGTTGTGATTTAAATGGCGTTTTTCATATAGCTGATTAATATACCATAAAATGAAATATCGCACAACGCGTTTTTAGCTTGCGCTCGCGTCTATTCCGCATCGCGGCTGCGGCCATAAAATCGGCGAAACCTTCGACTGAATAATGATTAGAATGAGATTATGTCATGCTGAGCCGGGGATGCGCAGTTCTCGAAGGTGATCGGTCTCGTTTGACGATACGACTATCCATTTGCCATTTGATTTGTTCAGCCTGAAAATCGAACCGAGTTCCACTGGTGAATTTGCGTAATCCACAGGATCGGTTCCGGCAAGCCCGGCAAGAACGCCTTTGATGACTCCCTTATGCAGAACCGCCAGCGCAGGGGTTTCCAGCCTTGGAAAAATTTCAGCCGCAGCCACGGCGACTCTTCGGAAGAATCCCTTTTTAGACTCGCCGCCGGGAAAAGCGAAGTCCGTTCCGGTCGTTTTCCAGAGGTTGTATGCGACCGGGTCTCTCGCTTCGGCCTCCGAAAGGCTCCATCCTTCCCATAGGCCGAATCCGATTTCTCTCAATCCGTCATAAGCGACAGGTTCCACGCCTGAGCGGGCGGAAACAATAGCGGCGCCTTCGCGCGACCGCTTCAGCGGGCTTGACGCGACGCTGCGGAAGTCTATCCCCGAAAGCGCCTCCCCCGCCCTTTTCATCTGCTCGCGTCCGGTTTCGCTCAACTCTATGTCCGTGCTTCCGTACAACCGGATCGAAGATTCGCCCTGCGTCTCTCCGTGCCTTACCAGTATTAAATCAGCCATATTATCCCTTTGTCGCCGCGCGCTGGGTTGCCTTCGCGTCACATGTCTTCGCTGATGAATCCGAAATATCTTCCCATCCAGTAAGCAAGCAGATAGTCCTGCGGAGGCTGAACGATACGGGGGTCGGCTTCGCAGTCGCCTAAACCGTAAGGGTCGCCCCACCACACGAAATGGCGGACGCATCTTTCCGCTATGGGCCGCGCGTAATTCCCAGTCTGACGCCCTGCCCTATCCTCGCAGTAAGGCTTGCACTTGTCCTGCGGACATTTAATTTCCTGAAGCCTCTTGCGGGCGGGAAACTGTTTGAGCATCCGTATGCCGTTGTCCACCGCGCCGTAAGCGTGTCCGTCGGAGCCGGGGCCGACGCGCTTCATCGCCGCCCACATAAAGTCGAACCAAGCGTTGTTCTGGTTTATCACCGCGCGCGGCTGCCCCTCCGCCCTCATAACATCCGCGTCCAGAGTATGCTGATAGATTTCCTTCAGTTCGGGATCCCTCTCAAGCCAGATTAAATCAAACAGGCTCAACATGTGCATCGACACTCCGTTGTAGTTGCTGTAGCAGCCTTCGAAACCTCTGAAGAACCCGTTGGTCGGGAGGTATTTCGTGTAATCGCGCGCAGGCTCGTTCTTGCCTTTGATGCAAACGACCTTCCCGCTCTTCTGCAACAGGCAGTCCCTGTACCACTTGTCGAGTTTCTCATTGCCGGAAGCCGCATGCGCGACTTTTATGAAAGACAGAGCCATAGCCGCGTTGAACCCGACGAAGTCGTCCATCACTCCCGCCCTGATTTTTCCGTGTTCGGTTACGCGACCGTCCCAGTCAGTGAAATCCATTCCGTTCCTGACCATGTGAGCGCCGACCTGCCCCGCCATATCCGCCACTGTCGCCCTGACCTCTTCATCGTCCACAAGCTGAGAGAGCGCGGCCAGCATGAACATGTGTCCTGAGTATTCGTCCTTGCTGACGTTGTCCAGCCACTTCCATCCCGCAAACTCTTCGAGGCCGCAATGGTCGGACTTTTGCCATTGCATCGTCGCAGGGTCCACCGTCCAGACGCACCCCTCGTCTCCAACCTTCACCCATTTGTTGTCCAACTTGTCCGCGTCTACCGTATAGTGAGACAAGTCTTCGGGAGCCGAAAGACCGGGAATGCCCGGCATCACATACTGCCGCGTGAGCAGACCGGGGACGCCCGTTATCTTCATCCGGGTGGCTTCGCCTTCGAGAAGCAGTTTTATGTTATTTAAAGTTTGCTCGTCGCGGGTCACAGCGTATTTGAAAGCCTGAGCCGCCGTGTACAGAGCGTTCCACAGCCCGTCGTTCTCCCCCGAAAGCCACTTTTCCACATCCTGCCACGTCGCCATCTCCTCTTCAGGTTCGGCCTTGGAGCAGTCGAGACATGGCGGATTCTGCCCGGGAACGCAATCCACCTTCGCGCACGGCAGAACAACAGGATTTATCCATTTCAATTTCGGATGCAAGTGAAGCCTGACAGCCTGTTCCTCGAAATACGCGGCCTTCTCCGCAAGAGACTCTTTGGTCGCGCGAGGCTCGTCCTCGGCCTTCGGCCACGCCGGGCTGCCATAGCGCCACGGCTCCACGCACTCGCCGGAATCGCACAACATGCCTAAGTCGCGCATGCATTCAACGCGTTTCCATTCTCCCGACTCGCACGCCGTCGCCGCGTAAGCGTCATCGGAGCATTTCTTAGCCCCGTCGACGCAAGGCTCCTCGCATCGCGCGGGCTGAGTCGCAAGCGCCGCCCAAATCAAAACCGCAAATATCGCATTAATCTTCGTTCGTTTCATATCATCCCCCGCGCGTTCAAGGCCGCATTCCTTTTTAGTCTGCTATTATACATTCTATTAGATGATTCCACCCACTACCAAGTGTGCCATACGCAATACTTTTTCTTTTTCGCATGATGTTTTTACCAAAGTAGTTAATGGGAACTCTCATTTAATTCTTCGTATATAGCGCCGGTTCATCGAGTCATCTTGAATCCGAACCCGGCTTCTTCAATTTTAACCCATGAACATATATAATCTAACAATCAAAATTTGGGAGGAAGCAATGAACAGGCAGATCGCATCAAGACTCTACACAGCCGCTCTCGTTGTCGCGGTTGTCTTCGCCGCCGGTTGTTCCAAGCGCGGCGTGGACATTTCCGTCAAAGGGGAAAACGGAGAGCAGGTTCAGATAAAGACTGACGGGAGAGGAACCAACATATCTGTTGAAGGCAAAGACGTGAACGCTGAGTTCAAAGCGGGAAAAGACGGCGGCAAGCTCGAAGTGCGCGACGAAAAGGGCAACGTGACGGTCGTCGAAACAAACGAAGCCGACTTGAAGGCCCTCGGCGCTCTCGCGTATCCGGGAGCTAAGGTCGTCACAGGCGGCAGCGTTTCATCGCACGGCGAAAACAAAGGCACATATAAAGGCGCGACCCTCTCCACTTCGGATTCGATTGATAAAGTCGGCAAATACTACAGGGGCGTTCTGAAAAACGCCAACGTGGTCGATATGACCGCGACGCAGAAGACCATCATTTTCACAAGCGAAGAAAACAACGCGATGAAATCGGTCTCCGTCACGCAGGACTCGAACGACGCGTCGAAGACTCTCATTACAGTGGGAATAATGGAAAAATAGGCGACGCGCCGACTCGCGCCGCATAGGATGAGGTCTTATGGGTTATCGTCAGAAATGGCTCGAAAAAATACGCGCTTCGCTCGCCGAGGCGAACGAAAAAGCCGCCACTCGCGCGGCGGACATCGCCGTGTCTCTGTCAGAAAAAGCTGACGAAGAGGACGCTTTCGAATTTACCAAGGGCTTCATGGAAATCGTCGAATTCATTCCCGGCATAGTCCTTCTCGCAGGGAATCTCGCCGTCGACGAGAGGGTTCCGATAGCCGAGAAAATCAAGATCGGCGTTCTTGCCGCATATCTGATTCTGCCGACCGATCTCGTTCTCATGCAGCTTGTCGGGCCTCTGGCATTCATGGACGACGTGGTGGTTATCGCCTATCTTCTTTTCAGCATCTGCTCCCTGATCGCGCGGCTGGACGACGATGTGCTGCGAGACAACTGGGTCGGCAAACCCGGTCAGGTCGATAAACTCGCCGAAGCCGCGCGCGCTGTTTCAGGCATGAGCGGGACCCAGAGGTTCATTCAGTCGACTCAACAACAATTCTGATTTCTATTTTTTTGTTCTTTGCGAAGAAAAAAAACGCAGCAATCTTTCGAGCAGAGAAATATTTGCGCCGGGTTCCGCGACTTTTCGTATAAAAACTTCAGTCAGTTTCGGGTCCAACTTGGAGCCTTCGAGTTTTCGCAGCGCAGCCGCCGCTTTTCTCGGCGCTAGAGCTTTCCTTTGCGGCCTTTCTGCGGATATCGCGTCATACACGTCGCAGACCGCAAGCATCCGGGCCGTCGGCGGTATATCCGTTCCTGCCAACCCGTCCGGATAGCCGCTTCCGTCCCACTTCTCATGGTGATGCCTTATCGCCAGCCTTACGGTGGCCGGCAGGTCGATGTGGGCTATCCTCGCGGCTTCCACATGCCGTTTCATTTCTTCCTTATGCGCATCGTTTTCAAACGGTTCGCCTTGAGATATCTTTTCGAGCAATTCATTCGGCGTGTCCAGCTTGCCTGTGTCGTGGAGCAACCCGGCTATCGTCATTTCTTTGGCTTGTGGCAACGGCAGAGACATCGCCGCCGCGAACCTCCCCATCAACATGCCCACCCTTTCGCTATGAAGTCGGGTGTACGGGTCCTTCGCGTCCAGCGCGGCAAGCATCTCGGCCGTCTGTCTCTCAATTGCGCTCGGCATAATGTTATTATACTCATGCTTAAATGGATTTTTCTATGAGTTCGCCGGGAAAGCATTTTTTCGCAAAATTGGATTCCCGCTCCAATTCCTTAATGCCCTGAATTCGACGCTCTAGAATCTGAACGCCCTCACGTCGTCTATCGCCTCGAACATCGCCTTAAGGTTCTCTATCGGAGTGTCGTTCTGCAGGCCGTTGGTGTGCGCGAGTATGAACCGTCCGCCCTCCGCCGCTACCTTCGCAGCGCCTACGATGTCTTTATACGCGTCCTCCGGGGATAGTTGTCCGATTCTCTGCACGCACATGCCCGTCGCGAAACACAACCGGTTTCCGTATTCCTTCTTCGCCGCCGCCAGATCGTTTCCCGGCAGAGGCTGGAACGGATGCAGCACATCAAGGCCGGCGTCCGCGAGCTTGTCCAGCAGCGGAGCCACCACTCCGCACGAGTGCAGCATTGCGATCCCGCCGCAGGCGTGTATCTCCTCTATCTGCCTCTTTATCATCGGATACGTGAACTCCGTCCACATCTTTTTGCTTATCAGCATGCTCTGCTGCGTGCCGTAATCGTCCTGCACGCAAATTGCGTCGCACCCGGCTTCGAGCATCCCCCGTATTATGACGAGCGAATGGTCGCACAGTTTCTTGAAGAAGCCCTTTATGATTTCCGGGTACTCTATCATCCCCGTGTATATCGACCGCATCGGATGAAACCGCTGTCCCCAGTCCTGAACTCCGGGAGCGCAGCCGAGCATGAACGCGTCCGGGTTCGAGCGCCGCGCGATTCTCACATGGGAGAAATTCACGGGATGAGACACATCGGGAAACTGGTGCGCCGCGAGTGTGTCCTTATCCGGGCAAGGCAGTTCTCCCATTTCGAGATATTGCCCGCCGATAAAGTGCTTTTCGCCGTACATATCCTTAATGAAGAGCTTATCTTCTTTGAATCCTGCGCCCCTGAACCAAAGCGGAATCGGAGTCCACAGATAATCGGAGAAATCCCCGCCGAGTTCGCTGAAATAATCCTTTGCGTAATTGAGAGACAGCAGGGTCATATATTGACCAATATCCTTATTCGGGAAGTTTGCTGAAAAATCCGCAAGCGCCTTCCATGCCGCGGCTTTGACGGGGTTCTTCGGAGGCCGAACTTTGGTGGCAAGCGTTAGAATCGTGTGCGGCTCGATCTGCAACATTAGAGGAATCATATCGACATCGTGCCCGCGAACAGCCCTTCTGACTCTTTCCCTTGAAGTGAGTTTTTTCATTTTTCGCTCCACGCCGCGCGATTTTTACAAATGTTATTTCGGTTCAGCGAACAGAACCCAATGCCAGCCTGTCAAAGCGTATGCCTTTTCCTTAGGCGCATTGTTGCCCAGCCACAAATCCGCCCTGTGCCTGACGTCTCCCTCTTCGACGCATTTGCCGCATCTATCTTCCGCTTTCGTCCAGCCTTCTCCGGGAATGTATATCATCGTGCCGTAAGATATCTTTCTTGAACCTGTGTTCGGATTCACCGCAAGCGTGGTCGGGTTCGCGAAAGAGCCGTCTCCCACGCTCGCTTTGCCCGGCTTCACCGCAATCGCGTCCGGCGGCCCGATATGCCCTGTGAGGAACATAAGCCTCGGAACCACCGTGAACCCGTCCGGCGCCTCGCTCTGTATCTTTTGGCGTTCAGGTATGGACGGCATCGCGTTTTTCGTCTCGATCGGCAGCAACGGCTTGGGGTCCGCGCCTTTTGAAGCCGCCCATTCCAACACTCCAAGAACGACATCTAAAAGAGCCGGGTTGTCTGTCTGAATGACATGCATTCCAGCCTGCGTCTTTTCCATCATTGTGGGAACGTCGTTTATCGGCATTGTGACAACGCGCAATCTCGCGTTGTGCGCGTCGGCAATGACTTCAGGCGTCGCCGCCTCCGCAAGCATTCCGACCCATGAGGCTCCCAGCTTCTTTATCTGTTTCAGGCTTGGAATCGGCGCAGGCCATGGCAGGTTGCACGCTACATCAGGATTGTTCTTGCTCATCCACCTTAATCCACCCTCCGTCCACAGCCCCATTACCACTCTGTCCGCCATGCCCTTTTCCCTCACGACCTCCATTACCTTCGCGAGATACTCTTCGTTATGAACCTTAGTGTCTATGAAGACCTTAACTCCGTTTTTCGACGCAAAATCCAGAACTTCGGCGAAAGTCGGAATCTCATATCCGTTTTTTGTTCTTATGCTTTTTATATCGGCAAGAGTTTTTTCGGCTACGTCTCCCGTCGAGGATGTCGTCCTGTCCACCGCCGCGTCGTGCATTATCACAAGTTCGCCGTCCGAAGTGAATCTTGGATCGCACTCGATGAAGTCCATGCCGTGCCTGACGGACAGCGCATAAGCCTCTATCGTGTTTTCGTCCGCCGCCTTGTTAGCTCCGCGATGGGACAGAGTTATGGGCCTTTTGAATTCCGCTCCGTCGCTTTTTGACGGCCACACTCCCCACAAAACAACAGTCGCAATAAACGCGACAACCGCTATTCCCGTTCTTTTCATCGCATTCCCCTTTCGCGCCTGATGCCGTCGTCAATGATGAATATCAAAATTGTGATTCTGATTATTTTTCTTTATTTTCTCTGAAGTCAGACCTGCTTATCTTTTTCATCGGAAGAGGTGTCCCGAAGCTCGCATTGCTCAGTCTCCGACTCCAGATTCCCCGGAAAAACCCCGTAATCCTTCGATTCATCTCCGCAGGATTCGTGATATTTCATAATTTTTTTTGATATTTCTAGTTGTTCGAGAGTTCTGCCCACTTCTTTCACGACAACTTCCGGATCGGCCTCGGTGACGATTCTTCTCGCGCCCGCCCTGAATGCGCTCAGTTTCTCTGCGGCGCTCATTTTTGACGAGAGAATCACTATCGGAATCTTAGCCACACCCGCGGCTTCGGCTATCGCCTCGCATAGCGCGACTATTCCGATGTCGGCCATTGCGCCTGCAATCAAAACCAGATCCGGCTTCTTATCCTTGACTAGCTCTGGAATAACGCCGCCTTCAGGAACGCTCAATATTTCATAGCCTGATTCAACGAGAGAGTCGCAGACCCTTCCGGACATCCTTTCCTCTCCCGCAGCCACAAGTATCATAGTGAAACTCCTTTCCGGTTTCGACTGACGATATTCTGGGCAAGCCGAACCGCCCTCCTCGCCAACCAAAATGCCTTTCCAACATATTATACATACAAAACCTGCGAATACTGATATTGATTTGCCGCATGAAATTTCTTTTCTAAACAGCTTCCGCGCCGACGCCGCGTTTTGTTTTATAATATGATGTGAATATCGAGCGGAGACACTGAATGTCAGACGATTTCAGCAGAACAATCAAAGAGGTCGGCCCGGATTTCGAGACGCGCATTGCGAAGTACCCTGTCAGTCCGGCCTCCGGCGCGGTTGGAAAAAAAATCGACAGAAACAGAGACGCCACTGACGAACAGGGCAAAGAGAAACCGCGCCCTTATTCCGATATGGACCTTCCCGATCCTGTACTTTGGGCCGAACTCATTGAAGCTCTCGATCAGTTCAACAGAAGAAGAGAGATTCAAAATTCGCCTTTCGCGATTCGACTGTGGGCGCAGAACAACGGATTCAGAGTGCAGCTCATCAACGAGGAAACCGGCGAATTGATTCAGCAGACAAAGCCGATTCAATTCGGCGGCGTCACCAGAAGAGACATCGACGACATAATCAACGACCTTGTTAGAGAGAGAGGAATTGTAATAGACTTCACAAGATGATCAATTCTTCGAGACAAGCGCGACAGGCGGCGGCCCCGCCCCGACATGCGTTATGGCCGAATTTGAGCCGTGTTTTATAGTCCGATAACATGCGAATCAGCCTTATGAAAAAAATCGCGAACATACTTGCGGGCTTATGGGTTCTCACAGTGAGCGCCATTTATTACTTTACGTATTCAGAGAAGATTGAAGCATTGTTGAACGCATTATTTTCCGGACAGCCGCGTTGAAAGCCATTCTTTTGACATTTCTGCTTTTTTATATCGGCGCCCGCGCAGGCCGCATGCTTTTCACCTTATTTAAAATCAGGGTCGGCGTCGGAATCGAAACCATCATATACGAAACCGGGACCGGGATGTGGCCGCTGTCTCTTTTGCCGCTTGCCGCAGGCGCGCTCGGCCATTGCGACTCCTCAGCTTTGCTGACACTATTATTTGCCTCCGCAGCCGTGTGCCTCTCGTTTCATATTGTTGAATTATTCAAAATAAAGCATAAGCAAAAATCCCCGGCGCTGACCACAGCGCGGAGCGAAGCCAAAGACCGTCGCTCGCCGGCATGGTCATATTTTGCCGTCGCATTCATTTTGCTGCTCGTCGCAGTGAATATCATCCGCAGCTTTGTTCCTCCTTCCATGTTTGATTCTCTTTCATACCATCTGGCAGTTCCGAAAATTTATCTACAAACAGGGAAAATTGAATTCATACCAACCCTTCTTTATTCAAATTTTTCCCTGACAGCGCAAATGCTCTACATGCCAGCCGTTGCGGCAAACGCGGTCGAGACCGCCGCGCTTACTCATACCGTTTTCGGCGTCATGACTGCGGCGGCAGCGTTTTTGTGGACGAGAAAACGCTTCGGATATCAAACCGCCCTGCTCGCTTCCGCAGTTTTTTATCTCAATCCCATTGTCGGGAATCAGTCGCCGATGGCTCTTGTGGATTTGTTCACCGCGTTTTACGGCGGATGCGCCGCGCTTCTGATAATCGGCGACAACGACAACTCATCCGAAAGTTTCAGCCGAATAGCTTTAGGTTCCTTGTTTGCGGGAATAGCGGTAAGCGTGAAATGGTCCTGCTATCCTGTTGTTCTGATATGCGGAGCTTGGTGGCTAGCGGATTCATGCATTAAATCACGCAAATCTAAGACCCCGTTTCCGACGGTAGGCCGGATGATGATTGTCGCTGCGCTATTCGCGGTCCCGAACATTCCTTATCTGATAAAAAATCTTGTGTTGACCGGAAATCCCGTGTGGCCTGTCTTCGGCGGCAGAGATATGGACATCGAAAGCGCCAATATGATTATGAGCGGCATAGCGGGATTCCACGGCCTCGGCCCCAGAGACCTAGCGCATTTTCTGAGGCTTCCTTACGATGTTCTTGTCAACGAGTGGGCTTTCGGCAGCCCGATTTCCCCGGTCTTCATGTGTTTTTTGCCTCTCTATGTTATATCGCGAAAACACGCGACGGCATCCTCGCTGCTGGCATACTCAGCCATATTCGTTTTGTTTTGGTTTTTCCTTATAAGTCCGTCGCTCCGATTCCTGCTGCCAGTGATTCCCTTGTTGTCGATTGTGGTGGCTATAACAGTTTGCAACCTTGAATCCCGGTCGCTTCGCCTGCTTTGTTCCGGCGTATTGGCGTTCCATCTGCTTTATGGAGCGTCTATGAACTTTTTCGGCGAATCCGGGTTGATCTCTGAGGTTCCGGTTCTCAAAGGCTCTGTTTCTCAAAGCGAATATCTTCACAATCACCCCGCTCCGCTGGGTTATTCTCAGTTGCAATGGGTGAATCAAAACGCGGAAGAAAACGATATCGTTCTGCTCGGCGAGATATTCCTGTTCGGGTATCATCTTGACAAACCTTATTTCTGGGGTCATCCGGTTTTTCAGGCAAGATATAAATACCGTGAAATGAACGATTCTGACGATTTGTTCAACGCGCTGAAAAAAGACGGAATAACATTGATAATATTCAGGCGCGGCGCGAATGATTTATATGTTGACGAACCCGACATCCCATTTCTCGACCACAAGGCTCGAAGAATATGGGGAGATTTCCTCAGGGAAAAAACATGCGTCGAGTTTGAAGGAACAGTTGTCAGAATTGTGGACCATCCGCTGGAATCCCGAATATGCAAAGACATCCAATGAGCGATTGAAAACTCTAATAGCTCTGTTTCTTCATCAGTGAATAATCATCAAACGTTAGCGCGCGCTTTTTCTCATAAAAAAATATCCGGGCTAACCGTCAGAGCCGCGCCGCCTGCCTTTTCTGCGCTATGATTGACGCGGCTATGCCCGCCGCCAGCGATGCCGCTATCACCGCAAGAGACACCGCGACAGGAATCGGATGATGATGGCTTAGAAGCATTTTTACGCCCACGAACGCCAGTATGAACACCAAGCTGTATTTCAAATAAGCGAATAACCCCATGACGGCGGCCAGAGCAAAATACAACGCTCTTAATCCGAGAATAGCAAAGACATTCGATGTAAAAACTATAAACGGGTCCAAAGTGACGGCGAATATCGCGGGGATGGAATCGACGGCGAACAGGACGTCGCTGCTTTCAACGACAATCAGCACTAGAAAAAGAGGAGTTATCGCCCGCCTGCCATCGATTCGGGAGAAAAAACGCTGTTCTTCAAAATCCGGCGTAACCGGATAGATTTTTCTTGCGATTTTCAACAATGGATTGCGGGACGGATCGAAATCGTCATGTTTTTGAAAAAGGAGTTTAGCCGAGGTAAGCAGAAGCAGGACGCCGAAAACATATATCATCCACTCGAGACGCATTATAAGGGCGGAGCCTGCGACAATCATCGCTCCTCTTAAAATCAACGCCCCCACTACTCCCCAGAACAAAGTCCTGTGTTGATACTTGAGCGGGACTTTGAAATAGTTGAAGATCAAAGCAATGACGAATATGTTGTCCAAGCTTAGAGATTTTTCAATCACATAACCTGTAAAGAACTTCAGAGCCGCCTCTCGCCCGGAGGTTGCCGCTCCGGGATGCTCTCCCACGCCAAGAAAGTTGTATTCATACATAAAGTAAACAGCCACGTTAAATAGCAGCGACAGAGCTATCCAGAAAGCGGTCCAGCGCAGAGCCTCCGGAGCCTTGATTTCATGCGCCTTTTTGTTCAAAACGCCGAGATCAAGAGCTAGAAGCCCAAATATCAGCGCAAAGAAGCCTACCCATAAGATTGTCATTGATAAATCTCTTTGTTAAATAATCAACAGCAAATATCGTCAATACAATAGTCTGCATATCTCCATGCCATATTTTAAGTCCATACCCGCTCCTCGCCGGAATCCATTACAAATAAACAGGAAGCGTTTATAGCCTCTGCGGCGTTGTGCATCGCCTCGCAATCGATTTCATCCGGCAGTCCGAATATATTCAGATCGGCAGGTGGCGCTTCTTTGAGAGCCTTCTCGAAACCGCCTTCCAGAACGATTATTTCAGTGTCCGCCGGCATCCTAGCTATCTGAGCTATCTTCCTGAACGATTTATTAGCTTTTGTTCTTTCATCTTCACTTTCGGCAGCGGACATGATTCTGATTTTTGCGTACCAATTTCTGGACAACTGCATAGACGTCAACAAGGCCAGATTTATATTTTTGCTGCCGTGTCGCATCCAGACATTGACGCTTTTTCTGATGCCGAAGGACGCCTTCGGGTGGTGTGAAAGGATTATTATGCCCAAGTTCTCTTTCATTCCGATAGCCATAAGACGTTCAAGATTTGGGTCTTTTTCTCTGTCCGCGCTCATTGTCATGAACAATATATTTGGAGGAAAAAACATCCTTTTCATAACCTGAATCGCAAGGCTTGCCCCTTCTAGAAAGCTGTCGCTTTCTAGGGCCATTGTGGCTGTGAACACTCCGTCTTTTTTCAACGAATCGGCCAGTTCTTCCATCTCTGCTTCGAGCTTTTCGTCATATACTGGTTGTTCAGACTCGACCGTATATCGTCGTTTTATCCTCGCAAAAGCCCCCATGAACAGTCCGGGCGAAGACTTCTCCGACCTGTGCACAACCCGTATGGAAAATATTCTGAGCGAGCCGCCGGGCAAGGATATATCTCTAACGAACTGAAGGATATTGTGCCATTTGCCGGGTTCCTCGACCGGAAGAACCAGATTGGGCTTCCATGATTTTGCGTTTCCGGGTAGAGACGCCGCGGTTTTTGCCGCCCACTCGGCTATCGACACGAAAAGCGCTCTTCTAACATCCCCCCACGGCGTCGTTAGGCCTCTTTTAACTTGAATCACATAAACGATAAACAACGCGGCTATAGCGGCGACAGCGAAATACGGATTTATAAAAATCATTACAATAAAACACCACAATGAGCCGACGAGAGGAACAGCCAGAGGAAGCTTGAAGCTAGGGCGGAATGAGGGAATACCTGTGCCCTGCTCAATAAGCACTGCAAGATTTATTGTTCCGTATGTTATCAGAAAAAACATCGTCAAAAGAGGAGCTATGGAGTTCAAATCGCCGGCGACAAGACATATCGAAATAACCGTCGCGGTGAAAACGATAGCGTTTCTCGGTTCGCCGTTGTCGCTCCTTCGGGCTAGAATTCTTGAAAACGGAATCACTCTGTCCTGCGCCAGCGCCATCAGAGTTCTAGGCCCGCCGACAATGCTGCCAAGCGCAGACGACAACGTGGCGCCGAACACGCCGGCGACCAGAAGGATTCTCCATCTGGCCAAAGACATCATCACAGTGTAGTCGTTCAGGAGTTGCTGTTCCGACGCCGCCATTCCAAGCCAAATCGCCATAATGATATAAATTACCAACGAAATGCCTATTGCCGCGAGAATGCCGTTTTTAAGGCTCTTGCCGGGATTTTTCAAATCTCCGGACATTGCCGCTCCGGCTTCTATCCCTGTGACGGCCGGAAAAAATATTGCAAAAACAACCCAGAACGGAGCTTTTTCAAACCCGCCCCATATCGCCGCATCCGCCGGCGCTAAGTCGCCGTTACCCATAAAAAACGAAAAAAGAGAAATTGTTATGACCGCCATTATTACGTATTGAATCTTCATCGCGATTTTCGCGCTAATCATCGAAACGACAAATAGCCCGGCTAAAACTACGGATGAAACAACGAGGCTGTCGTGGCTTGGAAACACCGCGACCCATGCTTCGGTGAAGCCGATTATATACATCGCGCCCGCAAGCGCTTGCGACAAATAAAGCGGAATTCCGACTGAACTGCCAATCTCTAAACCTAAAGAACGCGAAATCAGCGCGTATGAACCGCCCGCGCCCACTTTTATATTTGTGGCCATTGTGGCGATAGAAAGCCCAGTCGTGATGGTGACGATTTTTGCCAGAAAAATAATTTGTCCTCCCTGAAAAAGTGTAAAAGAATCGTTGTAAAAGGGTTTACACCAAAAAGCATCCAAAATAGAATTGCAAGAAAGAGAAGTAAAAGCCCCGAAAGCTGGTGATTTATGATCCCGAAAAGGCCGCCGCAAGAGACAG
>JAKQBV010000120.1 GCA_029573925.1 bacterium | reverse complement strand
CACGGGCGGCTACGGCAAGGCCTGCTACCGCGTCACCACAGGCGGAACCACAGGAGCCACCATCGTCGGCGTCGGGGACAATATCGTCGCTTCCGGACTCCATGACATAGTGATGATCATAGGGTTTGAGAAGCAGCAGGAAGGGCACACCACGGGCGGCATAACGAATATGGCTGACCCGCTCTGGGCGCGCAACCTGCAGACCGGAGCGCTGACAGGCGCCACTGCGGAAAAAACAATCAACGAGTTCGGCGCGGACAGAGCGAAGCGCGCCGCTATGAGGCTCCGCGTTACTCTGGACAAACACGCCTCGCTCAACCCGCACGCGCACCGCAACTTCGGACTTGACTACGACCAGATTGACGACCTCATGGTCAACTCCCCGCAGCTTGTCGGCGAATTGCGGCTTATCCACATGTGTTCTCAGAGCGATGGCGCGGTCGCCATAATCCTCGCCTGCGAGGAAAAAGCGAAAAAGATATCCAAGAAACCCGTATGGATACGCGACCATGTCACCGTCCATAGAGAAGAAACTTTCAATATGTTCGGCATCAACGAGAATCAGGAAGTCACCCACCACAACGCGGCGCGCAAGCTCTTCGGCCGCAACGGCATAACTAATCCGAGGGAATATTTCGACGTGTTCGAGATGTATGACCCGTCATCGTGGTGGGGCTTGGACTGGCTGAGGGAGTTCCTCCAACTCGAAGGAGACGAACACCTCAAAATGGTGGAAAACGACGAGGTGTCAATAAACGGCTCGTTCCCGCTGAACCCGTCGGGGGGAGTCATATCGACGAATCCTATCGGGGCGACGGCGGCGCTTAGAGTGGCCGAAGCGGCGCTTCAGGTGAGAGGCGACGCTGGCGCGCATCAGATCCCGCGCGAGGTGAAACACGCTCTCGCATCCGGTTTCGGCGGCACTTTCTGGACCGTTCTGTTCATGCTTGAAAAAGACCTTGACTGGCAGGAGGCTGAGTGACATGGCCAAATACTTTGATGTAAGCGTGGAAGATATCTTCAACACAATGGAAACCCGTTTCCGAGTGGAAGGCGCGAAGGGCGTCAACGCCGTCCTCGCGTACGATATCTCTGGCGACGGCGGCGGCAAATGGCTGGTGGAAGTCCGCGACGACTCCGTGAAAGTCGCCAAGACAGACGACCTCTCCGGCTTCTCCGTCAAAACGTCAGCCGACGCGGAGACTTTCGTCGGCGTGAACATCGGCAAGATCGACGGCACGCAGGCTTTTATGTCCGGCAAGATAAAGATCGAGGGTGACATGGCGCTGGTCGCCGCGTCCGCCAAAATGTTCACCAGATATTCTCTGCCCAAGAAAAGCGCCGTCACCGTTCAGGGAATATTCGACACTCTGGTGGCGCGTTTCCAGCCTCAAAACGCCGCCGGACTGGATATCTCGGTGGGATACGACATCACAGGCGACGGCGGCGGGCAATGGACCGCCGTCTTAAAAGACGGCAAATGCGCTCTCGAAACCGGACTCCGCGACAACTGCGCCGTCGTCAACATCGTCAAAGCCAAAGACTACATCGATTTGATTCTCGGCAAGCTGGACCCGATGGTGGCAATGGGCGCTGGAAGGCTGAAACTTAAAGGCGATATGAAAGTGGCGATGCAACTGCCGAAAATATTCGCCAAATTCGTGCCGCCCAAGGAAGAGGAAGAGCAGGAACTGATTGTCATAAAGAGAAATATATCGGTTGACATGAAGTATTCCACCGGGCCGGTGATGGGCAAGTTCTTCGAGGGGCTTATCGAAAAGAAGATTCTCGCGAACAAGTGTCCTAAGTGCGGCCGCATGCAGGTTCCGCCGCGCGAGGTGTGCGCGGAATGCCGCTGCTGGGCGGGCGACATGATAGAGGTCGGGCCGTCGGGCACGATAACTCTCATCGAGATTATTTACTACTCCAGCCCCGACCCGCTCACGGGCGAGACCCGCGAAACTCCTTACGCTCAGGTGCACATATTGCTGGACGGCATCGGCAAGGAAGAAACATTCTGGCATCTGCTTAAAAACGAGGACCTCGCGGACACGAAAAAAGGCGACCGCGTGCGCCCCGTGTGGAGCGACAACCGCGTCGGCTCCGTTCACGATATTATTCACTTTGAAAGAATCAGAGACTGACGAGCATTCCGAAAGGAGCAACGGCCATGACTGAAGAAAACAAGCATTGCTACATAAAAGAGGGCAAACTCGCCCTGCCCTACCAGTATTTTGCAGGTCGCATCGGCAGCAAGTTCCTTGTCTCGCTTCGCGACAAAAAGAAAATCCTCGGCGTAAAATGCGAAAAGTGCGGCAAAGTGTTCATCCCTCCGCGCAAAACTTGCGAACGCTGCTTCGAGGATATATCCGAAAAATGGGTCGAGCTTTCCAACGAAGGCGAAGTGACCAACTTCACCGTTGTGAGAACCGACGACAAGCATCATCCGCGAAAAGCGCCTTATGTGCTTGCCATGATAAAGCTCGGCGGCGCGGACACTCCTATCGCGCACATCCTCGGCGGCGTAGACCCCGACTCGGTGAAAATAGGAATGAAAGTCAAAGCGGTGTTCGCCGACAAAGCCGTCAACACTATGTTGCAGATAGACAGGTTCGAGCCGGTCAACTGATTGCCGAATAGCGGGTTTTATTGTTCGGCGACGACTCTATTGACGAGCCGCCCAATGCCGTCTATCTCGACTGCCGCCTCGTCTCCCGGCGACATCGGGCCGACTCCCGACGGAGTGCCAGTCGCTATCACGTCGCCCTTCTCAAGCGTCATCACGCCGCTGACGAACTCGATTATTTTTTCCACTGTGAATATCAGATTGCCCGTGTGCGATTTCTGTTTTAACTCCCCGTTCAGATAGCATCTCACGCCAACCGCTCCGGGGTCGATCTCGTCAGTAACCAACGGCCCGATGGGGCAAAAAGTGTCGAAACTTTTCGCCCGAGTCCACTGCCCGTCCCTGCCCTGCATGTGCCTCTCCGTCACGTCGTTGACGCAGGTAAAACCCTCAATGAAGTCCATAGCGTCTTCGGCTCGGACTCTCCTGCAGTCGCGTCCGATCGCTACCCCCAACTCGGCCTCGTAGTCCACCCGCGTCGCTCCCTTCGGATAGACGATTAAACCGCCGTCGTGGATGACCGCCGTGGATGGCTTTATGAATAGTATCGGCTCCTGCGGCAACGGCATGTTAAACTCCGTGGCGTGGTCTCTGTAGTTCAGCCCTACCGCTATAATCTTCCCCGGCTTGTCTTTGTATTCTCTAATCAAGTTGCCCTCCCGCGCGCAGCGCACATCTTATATACCACACATCCCTGCGCCGCACAACACCGGCGGCGCATCCGTATTTCGGCCGCATATTGATTATCCCTCCTTATCATGATAAAAATAGTGGCGACAAATATTTAAGGATGATATTCATCCGAAAGTCAGTATGAACCAGATAGATTGGTCCCACATAGTCTTCAACCTGCTCGGCGGACTTGGCATTTTCCTTTTCGGCATCAAAACCATGTCGTCGGGGATGCAGCAGCTCGCCGGGAATCGAATAAAGCGGACATTCGACAAACTGACGAACAACCGGTTTGTCGGCCTGTTGGTCGGCCTTTCGGTGACCGCGCTCATACAGTCCAGCTCTGCCACGACCGTGATGATAGTAGGATTCATCAACGCAGGGCTGATGGAACTGTCCAGCGCTGTGGGCATCATCCTCGGCGCCAACATCGGAACAACTATAACTTCATGGATAATAGTGATAAAGATAACGCGCTATGCGATGCCTATAGTCGGCATAGGCGCGTTGCTGGCTCTTTTCTCAAAGAATAAACGAGTCAAGACATGGGGCGAAGCGCTGCTCGGTTTCGGGCTTCTTTTCATGGGTCTTAAACTCATGGAGACGGCGTTCATGCCGTTGAGAGAGAATGAGCAGTTCATAACATTCTTCGCCCAATTCGGAGCGGCAAGCTTCCCGCAGATTCTCAAAAGCGTCCTCGCCGGCCTGCTGCTTACAATGATCGTTCAGTCCAGTTCGGCGACGATCGGCATAACCATCGCCTTGGCGAATCAGGGACTGCTGACCTACGAAGCCGCCGCCGCTCTCGTGCTCGGCGAAAATATCGGAACCACCATCACCATGGAACTGGCTTCCATCGGCGCCAACATTTCCGCCAAAAGGGCGGCGCGCATTCATACGCTCTTCAACGTCATCGGCGTCACTTATATGGTTTTTATCTTCCCATACTATATAAAACTCATCGACCACATCGTGCCGGGAGGAATGAACCATGTTGCCGCTGACGGCACGCGCCCGTATATCGCCGCGCACATCGCCGCCGGACACTCCGTATTCAATATTTTCAACTCTCTGGTTTTTCTCTTTGCCGCAGGGCTTCTCATCAAGCTGGTGACTTTGCTTATCCCCGGCGACAAGGATAAATCCGATCACAAACTCGAATACATCGACTACAGCTTCATATCCGCGCCGGCGATCGCTCTCGGCCAGTCGAAAAAAGAAATCATCAAGATGTCCGGCATGGTCATAGACATGTTCAAGTGGAACTCGGACATGCTGGTCACCCAGTCGCTCGACCAAGACAAAGTCGAGCGATTGTTCAAATACGAGAATATCACCGACTCTCTTCAGGCTGAAATATCGAAGTTCCTCGCGCAACTGCTTCAGAGCGGCCCCGGCCCCGATCACGCTGAGGAAGCCCGCAGATATCTTAGAGTGACCGACGAGTTGGAATCTATCGGCGACTACTGCGAACAGTTGGCAAAATACTGCGTCCGCAAAGAACAGCAGAATGTGGTTTTCACTGAAAGCGCTTCTCAGGGATTGCTGGATTCGCATAGAGAACTGCTCGAATACCTTGAGATGTGCATGCTTTGTTTCATCGAAGAAAAAGCGCGCAACCGCCACGAGGCCGACTCAAGAAGCAAATCCCTTCAGAAAACAATAAAAAGATTGAAGGACGACCATGTCGAAAGGCTAAACAGAGGCGAATGCGACGTAGTCCCCGGCCTCCTGTACAACGACATTCTCACAGCGTTTCAGAAAATACGATCCCACTCCCACAACATAGCCGAAGCCATAATCGGTTTGAAATGACAGGCGATTGTATTTTTCAGAAATTCAGGCTCTTGGAAGAACAATTATTATCCGCGAGCCGCGACCCGGTTCGGACTCAGCGGTTATCTTGCCTCCGTGCGCGGCCACGATGTTGTAGCTTATCGCAAGCCCCATCCCTGTTCCCACGGCGGACTGTTTGGTTGTGAAAAACGGATTAAAGATTTTTGAGAGGTCTTCCTGATTAATGCCGCAGCCGGTGTCTTCGATTACGATTTCAACATTGTTTTCGTTCTGAGCAAGCCGGGTCGACGCTTTCAAAACCTTCCGTTCGGAATCCAGCATAGCGTGAGAGGCGTTCAGCATGACATTCAGGAATACCTGACGAAGCTTATTCTCGTCCGCGCTGACAATCAACGGCCCGCCCTCCCAGTAGTCAGGTTCAAACGATATTCCCGCGTTCTTGAACTGATGCCTGAGAAGCGCGGCGGTTTTCGACACAATCTCGCCCGCGTCTATTTTTTCGAAAACACACTCTCTTTCTTTGGCGAACGACATCAGGTCGTTCACCTTTTCCGCAATCCTGTCCAACTCTTCGAGAATAATTTCAGCTTCGGCCCTCAACTCCGGGTCCAGCCCCTCGCGCCGCAGAATCAACTGAACGTACGTGGAAATAATGGCGAGAGGATTGTTTATCTCGTGGGCGATGCCTGCCGACAACTGTCCCATCGCTTGGAACCTGTCCGCCACAGCCATCCTCTGATACATGGATTTTATCTCTTTGAGCCGCGTCTCCAGTCTCGTAGTCATGTTCAAAAACGACTCCGCTAAATCACCGATTTCGTCTCCGCGTTTCGCAAACTTGTCCCTCAGATTTTCGAAAGAAGAGCGAAGCTTGCTCATGTCCTCGCTAGCTTCTTCGATGCTCGAATACCCTCCCGAAGCTTTCATCTCCCACACGCTTGAAGCAGTCTGCGCGATCAGCGCGAGCGGTCTTGTCATG
>JAKQBV010000107.1 GCA_029573925.1 bacterium | reverse complement strand
AGAGGCCGATTTTACCTGAAACCAGATACACGAAAAGGGCAAGGAGTCCTCCGGATATGGTGCTGAACAGAATGTTCGCCGACCAGGCGGCTTTGACCTTGTCGTCCTGACCGGCGCCCATGTACTGCGCCGCGACGCTCGTGCCGGCAGCGGTGAACTGGGGCAGGATGAAGTAGCCGAGTCCGAGGACGGGGCCGAGCATGCCGACGGACGCCGCGGCTTCGTCGGACAGCATGCTGACGAACAGCGTATCGGTAAAGCTGGTGATGCCTCCGGTGAGTTCTTCGATGAGCATGGGCCAGGCGAGCGCGAACAGCGACAGTCTCGGCAATCCTGTTTTTGTTTTCATGGTGAAAAGTATGCGCCGTTCGAATAGTTTCTGTCCACAACTTTTTATGCTTTTCTGCGGTGCGGACGGCCGCCGCCCCTTTTCACTCTTTCTGTCCGGGTATATAGTTCCCGGGATGCGCATCAAACTTGCCATGGACAAGATCCAGATGTTTTCGTACTTCATCGCGCTGTGCTTTTTGGGTTCGCTTGCGCTTTCCCTGCCGTTCGCCTACCGTTCGGGAGTTCCTGTACCCTATATTGATGCGCTGTTCACCGCGGTCTCCGCCGTCTGCGTGACCGGACTCTCGACGGTCAACATGTCGGTGTTCAGCTCCTCCGGATTTATTGTCCTCGCGCTTCTTATTGAATCAGGCGGCCTCGGTCTGGTCACCTTTTTTTCGATTTATGCTCTGGCGCCGACGCGGAAAATCTCGCTGGTGACGCGTTCCATGATCCGTGATTTTTTCGTGGACGATGTTTCGGCCAATCCGGTATCGATAGTGAGAGACATACTTGCGACGACAATCTCACTCCAGATTGCGCTCTCCATTCCGCTTGCCATCGGATTCGCCCGTGCCGGTTCTGACCGCCCCCTGTTCGACGCGCTCTTCCACGCGGTGTCCGCGTTCTGCAATGCGGGCTTTTCTACGTACAGCGAGGGGATGATCCGCTTTGCCCGGAGTCCGCTCGTTCTGGTCCCGGTCATGCTCCTGATCGTGCTTGGAGGCATCGGCTTTACGGTGCTTTCCGACATCGGCCGCTGTCTGACCGGACGCGGGAAGCTGTGCTATCATTCGAAGATGGCGCTTTCTGCAACCGCCGTCCTGATTCTGGCGCCGGCGATTTTCTACTTCGTAGTGGAATCGCGGTATTCGCTCTCCGGCCTCGGCTCTGCCGAACGCGTCCTCAACGCGTTCTTTCAGTCGGTCACCCCGCGCACTGCCGGGTTTGCCTCGGTTTCGCAATCGACACTTGCTCCCGTTTCGCGGCTGCTAACCATTGTGCTGATGTTCATCGGCGGCTCTCCCGCATCGATCGCCGGTGGCATCAAGACGACGACGTTCCTGATCGTGCTGCTGTACGCCGTCCGGGGCGATACCGACCGCCGGGGCTTCAACATTCGGGGCCGCAACATTGGGTCTTCTACTGTTGAAAAGGCGTTCAGCATTTTTGCGAAGAGCATTATACTTGTTTTGGTTTCCTTTTCCTGTCTGCTCGTTACTGAAACGGCTCTGCTTGCCGGAGGCAAGACGGATATGATGTCGCTGCTGTTCGAATCTGTTTCGGCCTTCGCGACGGTAGGTTTGACGCTGGATGTAACGCCTGCGCTTTCGAATGCGGGAAAAACGGTTATAATAACCACAATGTTTATCGGGCGAACCGGCGTTTTCGCAATGGCGCTCGGTTTCAACAAACGGGAGCGCGAACGGTTCTTCGAATATCCGTCCGCGAATGTCATGGTCGGCTGAGAGGTGCGCATGAAACAGTTTGCAATTATCGGTTTGGGTTCCTTCGGGCTTCGCATGCTTGACGAATTGCTCGACATTACGGACGAGATCATCATTATCGACAAGGACAGAGAGATCGTCGAAAAATATAAGGACAAGGCGCAGGCCTCGTATATTACCGATGCGATAAACGAGCAGGCGCTCAAGAAAATCATCCCGGAAAAAATTGACGCCGTCATCGTTGACCTCGGCGGTAAGGTGGAAGTTTCCATCATGACCACCAACCATCTGAAAAAGATGGGCGTTCGCGAAATCATTGTCAAAGCCCAGTCGGACGAACA
>JAKQBV010000093.1 GCA_029573925.1 bacterium | reverse complement strand
ACATGAGGGCGTCGGCAGATAAGCGCGGCAGCGATTCTCTCCCGACGACCATTGAAACGTTTTGAAGAAATTCCAAAGAGAAACTTTTTCAAAAGTTTCTCTTTGGCCGCCGGAGGCGCTTTTAAAGGCGGATTTGCTGCGTCTATCCGTTTATCGCGCTTCAGTCGCTTCCGTACTTCTCTTTGACTTTCTTGAAAGCGATGTCGGCCACTTCGAGCGATTTCTTGACGTCTTCTTCCGTATGCGCGCAAGAGGTGAACCAGTTGTGGTGCGGGTGGAAGATGACGCCCCGTATGGCGGCCTCGCCGCTGAAGAGCTGTTTGAGCATGAAGTTCTTCTCGCGCGCGAACCGCATGAACGGTATGTCGTACGGGCCGGACATGACAATCTCGAACCCGTTGGATTTGCCTACGCTGACAAGGCCGTCGCACAGGGCCTTGCCGATTTTCATCATGTAGTTTATGCCGTCCAGCCTCTGCAATTCCTTGACAGTGGCGATGGACGCCGCCATCGGGACCATGCTGCTGAAGAATGTTCCCGTGAACAGCACGTGCTCGGCGGTCTCTTTCAGTTTCTTCGTTCCCAGCCCGGCGGAGATCGGATATGTGTTGGCGATGGCTTTGGAGTAGCAGACCAGATCCGGCTCGTAACCGAAGTAGGCGTGGCTGCCCGCCATGTCGAGTCTGAACCCAGCGCGCACGTCGTCGGATATCAGAATCAGATCTTCCTGTTTGCAGACTTTGGAGATGGTTTCCCACCAGCCGGGGGCGGGCATTTGCTGGTCGGCGTATAAGCAGTGGTGATACGGAGTCATCATCACGCCCGCGACCTGTCCTTTGTATGTGTTGATCAACTCCATGAACGAATCGAGGTTGTTCCACTCGAAGAAGTGGACGTGGGTGCGGTCCTCGTCGATGATGCCGCCGTAGCTTGGGGTCGACCATGCCTGAGCGCCGTGATACGCGCCGCGCACTATCAGGATTTTCTTTCTGCCCGTGTATTCCCTCGCCAGTCTCATGCACCACGTGGTGATGTCCGCGCCGTTCTTTCCGTACACGCACCAGTCCATGCCCTTTATTAGTTTGACCATCATCTCGGCGTACTCGATGCTGATCGGCCCCGGATGGCTCATGCCGTCGCCCAGTTTCGCCTGTTCCTGCGCCGCCGCGTCCACCACCGGGTTGTTGTATCCCAGCACCATCGGCCCGAAGCCGCACATCCAGTCGATGAACTCGTTGCCGTCCGGGTCCCAATAGTGGCTTCCCTCTCCGCGAGACGCGAAATACGGATACGAGCCGGGGACGGTGAACGCGGGGTGTTTGTGCCCTATCACTCCGCCCGGAATGACTTTGCAAGCCCGCTCGAACCATTCGTATGATTTATCGAATTTATAAGTTTCCATTTTCAAGCCCTCCAGTTGGGTATAATCGTCCGGCGTCAACTGATATACAGGCCGATGCGCTCCATAACGACCGCGAGGCTTTCAGCCATTCCGACGTGTCCGCGCAACCTGATTCGGCACAGGCCCAGCTCTTCCATGAGCTCCACATTCGCGTTCAGCATGTCGTACGCCAGCTTGATGTCTTTTATCTCCATCACAACCATCGGGTCCGTAGCCGGCCCTTTTGCCACAGTGAACTTTCCGTTGTCCAGCACGATGTGCGCCACCGGCCCGTCCGGCAGCACCTTTATCTCCATCGGCCCGTTCGGCACTTTCGACACTATCCCTTTCACATACGTGTCGTGCTCTCCGACCGCCTTCATGCCGTAAACGACCATCATCAGCTTCACCCGCGTGTGGAACTCGAAGAAGTCCTTGTTTTTGAGATCCTCTTCCGACGGTCGCAGATATTTCTCCATGAGCTTCGTCAGCTTCATGAACTTTCCGAGTTTCCCGATGTTCCAGAAACCCCAGATCATGGGGATCACCGTGCCGGTGTTTTCAATCATCTTGTTGGCGGCTTCCGGAGTCGGAATTCTCAGCGATATCGTGGGCATGCTCACAGCGCCCAGCTTCGCCTCGCATTTGCCGTCTTTGAAGACGAACCTTACTCCCGCCCCTCCGGGCACATGCATCTGGATTGTGCAGTTCCAGCCTTTCGTCAGCTCGCGAGCCTCCGCGTCATACGCGATTATCTCCTCAAGCTGTGGAAGGACGGCGTTTAGGTAAAGATACGACTTTACTAATTCTTTTTCTTTTTCCTTATCCATCGCGGTAACTCCCCTGATGAATTTTGACGGGCGCGCCGCCGCTTGCCTCGCGACTCTCCGCCAACACGTATTATTATTGTTATTGAGATATATTTTTGCAACTTTATTTAAATCAAGTCAAAAACGGGTTGCCTGCCGCTGCAAACCGCGCGCCGCCGCTCCGTCAATCCCCGTCTGGCAGAGTTATCTCGCACAGAATCGCAAAATGGTCGGGCGCTTCCTGAATCGGGGCGCCCTTCGGATGACCGTCCAACCGTTCTGTTCCGGGGGCTTGTCCCAGCGTGACGCAAGCGCCCCGCGCCGCGTTCGTTATCACATGGTCCAGCGTGAACCCGGAGCATGTCCTGAACGGCGGGTCGTTTTCTGCAGGCCCGCTGAGGTAGTAATATTTCTTGCCTTCTCCCACATTCCTCCGCCAAACGGCCACATCGTCCTTCGACGGGTCTCCCTCGAACGGGTCCATATTCATATCGCCCATGATAATCGTCGGCCTGTCCGCCACAGCAAGCGCCGGGAACCCTTCGTATCCCTCGAACAACCTTCTCAACTCTTCGGCGCGGCATCCGGCGTCCGCTGCAGACGGATGCCCGTTGACTATCCTCAGCCGTTTCCCGCGAATCTCCGCGTCCACCCCGAACACTACCGTCTTTGTCGAGCATCCTTCCGGCGTTTCGATTGTCAGCGGCCAGCCCGGAGCGCGGCACAGTTCCCCGCTCCCGCAGCCTTCAACCGTTCCGGCGCTCTTTTTCACCCCTATACACTCGTAGTTGGCGCGTCCGTCGCACACTATCGTATAATCTTCCCCCAGCAACCTCCGAACCTGATGCCTCTCTTTCCTGTCCTCGAACCGGAAGCACACATTCTTCTTGTTTTTCTCCACAGCCGCCGCCTCGCACCACTGGACGTCCAGAACTTCCTGCAGCGACACGATGTCCGGCGACAACTTGGCTATCCCGTCCGCGACCTTTTTCTCCCATTCTACGAGGCAAAGTTTATAAAAATATTTATTTCCGCAGTTCAGTATGTCCGCGTTGCCGACGTTTGCGGTGAGAACCCTCAGCGGAGCGGGGGAGGGGGAGCCGCCTTGCGCAAGCGCGAGGGAACCGCGCGCCGCGACCGCAGCAGCCGCTATCGCCAAAGCCATTATTTTCGCCTTCATCATGAACGCCTCCGCGCGCGGCAAGCCATCGGCGGCTTTTTCGCTTGTTATCTTTCGGCAACTATTTTATTCAATTTCGGATTCAAGCTTCGTTTTTATAAGGGCCGCTTTTGCCGCCTTCTTTTTCCATCAAGCGGAACGGGCCGATGGAGATGTCTTTCTGGACGGCTTTGCACATGTCGTAGATAGTGAGGGCCGCCACAGTCGCGGCGGTCAGCGCTTCCATCTCCACTCCCGTCCTGTCCATCGCTTTGACTTCCGCCTCGATAACGATTATTCCCGCGTCTCTGTCGGCGCTGAACTCGACGGAAACTTTCGTCAGGCTGAGAGGATGGCACAGGGGGATGAGGTCGGACGTCTTTTTCGCCGCGCAGACGGCTGCCACGCGGGCCACTTGGAACACGTCCCCCTTGGCGATTCCGCCGGACAGTATTTTATCTATCACGTCGGGCCTGAGCCGGACTTCGCCCCGGACGGACGCGCGCCGCGCCGTCCGATCCTTTTCCGTCACGTCCACCATCGACGCTCGGCCTTTTTCGTCTATGTGGCTCAGTTCGCCGCCGCTCATTGCGAGTCTCCGTTCGCCGAGCGCAGAATCTCTACCGCCTGTTCGGGCGGCACCGGGTTGATGTAGAATCCTGTCCCCCACTCGAAACCAGCGATGTTGGTCAGGCGCGGGATTATCTCTATGTGCCAGTGATACGTGTACTGCCGGCTGGTGTTCACTGGTATCGTATGGATTATGTAGTTATACGGCGGGAAGTCCAGCGCCTTGTCCAGATATTTGAGCGATTTCTGAAAACACTGCGCCAATGGCGCGATGTCGGAGTCTTCCAAGTCGGCGAAATTGGAGTCGTGATGTTTCGGCATAAGCCACATCTCAAACGGAAACCGGGACGCGAACGGCGCGAAACTGATAAATCGGTCGTTCTCGCTGATGACCCTTCTCCGGTAGTCCCTCTCTTCGTCTATCATGTCGCAGAAAACGCAGCGGTCTTTGAAGTTGAAGTATTCCTGAGCGCCGTTAAGCTCCTCGGTTATTCTTTTGGGGACGGTCGGCGTGGCGATGAGCTGCGAGTGCGGATGCGCCAGCGATGCCCCGGCGGACTGCCCCGCGTTCCGGAATATCAATATGTATTTGAACCGCTCGTCATTCTCAAGGTCTATCATCCTTTCCCTGTACATCCACATAAGCTGTTCCATGTTTTGCGGATCAAGGGTGGATATTGTTTTGTCGTGGTCCGGCGTTTCTATGAAGACTTCGTGCGCGCCGATTCCGTTCATGATGTCGTATATGCCGCGCGCCCGTTTGTTCAGGTCGCCCTCGATGGAGAGCGCCGGGTACTTGTTAGATACCACGCGCACGCGCCATCCGGGCTTGTTCGGCTCCGTGCACGAGTCCCTCACCGCGTCTATCTCAGGCGGCGTCTTGTCTTCGTTACCCGGACAGAAAGGACAGAAGCCCGTCTTCGGAAGAGGTTTCGCTGCGATGAAATCGCTCGGCCTGTCGCCGCGCTCAGAGGATATTATCACCCATCGACCCAACACGGGGTCGCGTCTTAATTCCGACATCCTTAATCGTCCCGCTTTCCTTGCCTCGTCTCAATTATACGCATTTGCGCCCCGGTGTATACCCCGCCCGAAAGGGACTCTCCGGCGCGCCCGTTACCGGCCCCATTCGACAGGGAACAGCATGCGTATGTGCGTGACGTCTTTCAGAGCTTTGTCGTCACGCCCGGACACCGACGGCATCCGCGTCCACTCCTCGCCGCCTATCCTCGCCTGCACGATGAATGCCCCCAACTCCTCCTCCAGCGTCTTTCCTTCCGGGCCGCTCTTGAAATACACTGGCCTGATGAAATGCCTGAAAAGCGGAGCAACTCCTTCAAGCGACGGGTCCTCCGCGCCCGGCGGCCCGACCACCATCCACTGCGTCAGCAGCCTCGCGTTCTCCATCTCCGCGCTCATCGCGTGGTTCTCCGGGATTATCTGAAATCCGCCTATCTCTCCCACAGGCGATGTAGAAACGCAGACGACCCCCGTGTGGTTCGCCCTCACTCTCCCCACTCCCGTGTACAACGAGCCTTCGAACCTTCCCACCCCCGCAACCGGCTTCAACACCTGTCCGATCAATTTCGGTTTTTCTCCGGCATATTTCACCGTGATGAACCCGCCGAACCTGTTTTCGAAGACGATTTCCGACGGATATTTCACCGGCCGCTCCACGATTATCAGCAGAGAATCTCCCTCCGCCGGAACATAATCCTCGGCGATTGGCCGCATCTCAGCGCCTCCACGGGACGCTAGAACACGCGAGCCTATGAACGGCGATTCGGCCCCTCCGAAAATCCCCACTCCCGCCGGGATGTTCGTTATTATCGAACTGTTCCGCGAATAGAACGATTTGTAGTCCGCCGGCGGCGTGAAAAAATCTTTCGGCAACAAGCTGAACACCGCGCCTCTGTCCTCGTTCTGCCTGACTTTTATATGGATGGCGTTTACGGCGGTCGCCGCCACCGCCCCCGAAGCCGCCCAGCCGCTGGCAGTGTACGCTCGCGGATTTATCGTTCCGGCGGCAAGCAGGACTTTCCCGGCAGCCGTCCACGAACCGCCCCCGTCTTCGCTTACTTCCACCGCTCCCCCCGCCGCGTTCTCCACCCGTATCCTGAAACTCTCTTTCGTCTCCGGCGAGTTCTCCGCAACAACTGCCGCGTGCGGCCCCCGCGCGTCCGGAAGAACCGCAACCGCAGGCGCGCACGCCCACGCCGCCGCTATCGCCGCTATGATTGCCATCTTGTTTATCATTGTCGCCTCCGAAGTCAGACGGCCACCGCGCTCCGTCCGACCCTACAACTCGATTAGCTCCGCCTTCATTCCCTCTGTGTCAAAAACGGCTATGGTCGATTTGCCTGTCAGCCATCCGCAACACTCTCCGGGATTCACTATAACCGGTTTGCCGTTCCTAATAACGGGTTGATGCGTGTGCCCGAACAACACAGCGTCCACTGGCAGCGTCGCCATCGCGTCGTCCGGCATCGGCTCGTGAAGCACGGCAAACCTCGCCCCGCCCATCTCTATGAACGCCGGCGGCTTCGCGATTCGCCCTATCTTCTTAAAGTTCTCCGTCAGGAACAGCCACTCTCCGTCGTTGTTGCCGAACACCCCGAAACACTCCTCGAACCCGTACCCGGCTATCTCTTTCACAACAAACGGCGACACGATATCTCCGCAGTGAATAAGCCGGGAGACGCCTCTCGCCCGCAGAGTTTCCAGCGCCGTTTTCAGACGGTCAAGATTATCGTGCGTGTCAGATATTATACCTATCAACATTCTCTTTCGCTCCCCGGCGTTCTCGCCCCGCATTCTCCGGCTAAACCAGCGAATCATCGCAGGTTTCGCGGTGTTTCTATCGCCACCGCCTCGAATCATTATAACAGCGATTAAATAAAATTAGCTATCGCAAAATAGCCGCGCTGAATGCGCCCAATTTCCTTGTTCGTGTTTGTGAGAACCCGGTTGCCGAAATTATGCATAAACACGCCGTAGGGGCGACCCGGCGGGTCGCCCGGATGATACGCCGCCAATCGATTATTACTATGTAAGCCGCCGTCCATAATCATATCTCGCATAGAAGCGAAAAACGGGGACAGGCAGCGCGCCTCACAGCGATGCCTGTACCCGCTTTTCCGTTGCGGGACTCTCCCAATCAGCAAAACCAATCAAGAATTGGTATAATATCCGAATCGCGGCGGCATCGCGACAAACAACAACCATGAGGGCCGGAACCATGACCAAAGCTGAAGAATTCAAAATAAAGATATACAGGATGAAAGAAAGAATGAAGGAGCGGGGCTGGGGAGCGCTTGCCCTGTCGCGGTCGGACAACTTCGCTTGGGCCGCTTGCGGAGCCAGTTGCCACGTGAACATGGCCGCCGAAGCTGGCGTCGCTTCATTCGTTCTCCTTCCAGACCGTTGCGCGGTCGTTACAAACCGAATCGAGAGCGCGAGAATCAGAGAAGAAGAACTTGCCGGACTGGACGTGGAGCTTGTCGAAATTCCATGGGCCGAAGACAGGAACGCGAAGATAGCGCGGATGTGCGCAGGCGCCGGCCCGATTGCCACCGACATCCCGGCTTCCGGCTTCGTCCCGGCGGGAGACGATTTTGCCGACCTGATGATGGAGTTGACGGAAAGCGAGATAGAAAGGTTCAGGGCGCTCGGAGCGGACGCCGGGGTCGCGCTTGAAACCGCCGCTAGGTCTCTTACGCCGGGAATGAGTGAAACCGCCGCCGCCGCCGCTCTCGCCTCCGAATGCTGGACGCGGGACGCTCAACCGATTGTCGTCCTCGTAGCGTCCGGCGACAGGCTCCCCGCATACAGACATCCGCTCCCCACTCCAAAGCCCCTCGACCGCGCCGCTATGCTTGTCCTTTGCGCGCGCCGCGCCGGACTCGTTGCCTCTGCCACTCGCATGGTCAGCTTTGGCCCGGCCTCGGATGGTTTGCGCCGCAGGCATATATCCTGTTGCCGCGTCGATGCGGCTTTCAACTTGCTCACCCGCCCCGGCGCGAAGATTTCCTCCGTTTTCCGCGACGCCACCGCCGTTTACTCCAGCGAAGGCTT
Source organism: bacterium (assembly GCA_029573925.1). GTDB lineage: Bacteria > UBP15 > UBA6099 > UBA6099 > UBA6099 > UBA6099. Next base: position 1,515 of record JAKQBV010000093.1, on the reverse strand, counting down.
CGATCGCGAATGGCTCCTTCACCATCAGGGCGGCCCTTGCGGCTACAAGTCCAGATACTTCTGCGCCGACCCCGACTCGCCCGGCCGCGTCAAACCAAACTCTGCCTTTGCTTGGAACCCCTCCATCACCGGCACAAAATCAGAAGACACCATAATCGCCTTTTCCGACCGCGCCGAATTCATCACTCGCACCGGCGAATGGCCCGAACTCCAAGTCGATTTCCAAGGCGCGCGCCTGTCCCGCGCAGATATACTTGAGCTTTAGCGCCCAATGCTGTTGCACATTAGCCCTCGGATGTTACGAATTTAATCACATTGACGGTCAGCAACATTTCACTTTGGGTTGCGGAAATGAGCATTGCGAAAAGGAGGGACTAACAGCGCGCTTCATGCGATGCCTGTACCCTCTTTTCGCCCCTAGCAACCATCCCCGAATATGTTGCCTGTCACCGTATTTCCATGGTTTCCCAGTTTCAAAATAACAAACTTACATACATTGACGGACAGCAATGTTTCACTTGGGTTGAAGAAGTGAGCATTGCGAAAACGGGGGGACTGGCAGCGCGCTTTATGCGATGCCTGTACCCTCTTTTCCCCGTATTCACAACGCCTGCTTTCGCGTCTCAAATAGGAATAGACGATTGACAATAAGGCAGCCTGATATGGTATAGTAGCCTTATGCCAAGAACAGCAAGAATAGTGGCGGTGGGACATCCGCATCACGTCACACAGCGCGGAAACAATCGTCAGGACGTATTTTTCATGGATGAAGACCGCTACGCATATCTTGATTTTCTGAAGCAAGAGAGCAAAAAGCGCCAGCTTTTGATTCTCGGCTACTGCTTGATGACAAACCACATCCATCTTATAGCGAAGCCGCTGTCTGCGGAAGCTCTCGCAGCCGCAGTCGGCAGAACCCATTTTAGATACGCCCAGCACATCAACAGATTTCATGCCAGAAGCGGTCACCTGTGGCAAAACAGGTTTTACTCCTGCGCGCTTGATGAACAACATTATTTTGAAGCTATGAAATACATAGAAAGAAATCCTGTTCGAGCGAAACTTGCGACACGCGCATGGAACTATGCGTGGTCGAGCGCGGCCGCGCACGTCGGAGAAAACGATCCATCCGGACTGTTGGACATCGAGCTTTGGAGAAAAGAGACAAGCGCTGAAAGCTGGAAAAGAAATCTTATCCAAAAGGACGACCTTGAGACAGCGTTGATGATTAAAACAGTCATATCATCCGGCAAGCCGCTGGGAAGCGACGCATTCATAAGCAAACTCGAAACCAAGATCGGTCGCCGCCTGCGCCCTATGCCAGTAGGCAGACCCAGAAAGGATGGCTTTAATAGGTGACTGTCCCTAGTATTCTGTCGGCGAATACTTCGCCGAGGAGTCGCCGCATCTTCTCTCGCTTCCGCAGTATCCGCCCGAATGCTGCAAGACTTACGGCGTGAAGGCGAGCCATGAGTCGGTCGTGTCCCACGAGACGAACCGCTACAGCGTCCCCGT